>NZ_JBBVMF010000007.1:0-254346 GCF_038150125.1 Rhodohalobacter sp. 8-1
CGGAGGCCGGATAGGTGAAAAGCCTCAATACATTTTTAATTAATTTATTACGCAACCCACACAAATCAACATAGAGCCGAAAATGTTTATAACCTTTCTTCAAAAAGTTTTTGAGAAGAGTCAAAACTCTGAAATTGATGAGGTTATATTAAGAGTTCAAAATGTAACCCAGAATTATTTGGTGGGTCTGTTTACGGTTCTTGGGATTATGGCTGTTCTGAATTCTATCGGATTACTCATTATTGGTCTTGACTACGCTATTCCCTTTGCGATTATCGCATCTATTCTGGCAATCATCCCCTATGTGGGGGCAATATTAGGGGCTATTCCTGCCATTCTTTATGCGTTCCTGTTTTATGATTCACTTTTAATCCCGCTGCTTGTCATTGCGATTTTTACAGTCGTACAACTGATTGAAAGCAGCTTTCTCACTCCAAAAATTGTTGGGTCAAAGGTCTCTATCAATCCATTTGTGGCCATCATCGTATTGTTTTTGGGAGGAAAGATCTGGGGAATAGCAGGGATGATTCTCTTTATACCACTTATTGGAATCATGAGGGTTGGGTTTTCCCAGGTTCATGAACAAAAACCCTACGGGTACCTGCTGGGTAACTTTATTGAGTATAGGAAATATGAAGAGAATGAAAAGCAGGAACTGTAAATGGCTGTTCTAAAGGTGTCTAAAAAAACTTAAACTGTAGTAATTATGTAACATGAACTTGTTTAACTGTAACGACATGTACTGCTTGTTTCTATACATTGATTTATAGTTTATTAGTTAACCAAACGGAGTTCACATGGATAAGCATAACAGAGACCATAAGAAAAACAAGAAAGACGAGAAGAAGCCGGTAAACAAAAATCCGCAATTCACCCCGGAAAAGAAATCGGACGAAAAAGCGAAAGTCAAGAAAGCGTAATTAGCAAATCCGATCTGTTCAGGCGGGCTTCTGAAACCGGAAGCCCGTTTTTGTATTTATTCCCTTTTTCGAGTAAAAGATTTGGATTTGCATGAGAGATCTCTTCGTAATTGCGTATTATCAATTTTGGAAAAATTATGATATTAAACTATTGTTTATAAAAGAGTTTACCTATGAGTTCAAACAATCAGGAATTAGAGAAGGCGAAAACTCATATTATTGTTGAGATCATTGAGTATATACCGAATTCTGTGGTCATAAAGACGATCATCAAAAAAACCACGGGGAATATATCAGCGGTATCATTCGATTCCGGAGAAGCATTATCTGAAAAAATTTCGCCGTTTGATACTTTTATTCAGATCATAGATGGGGAGGCAATGATTGTAATTGATGGCACTGCGCATAAGCTCTCCGTTGGCGAATCGATTATTATCCCGGCACACACTCGAAATATTATTGAGGCCAAAGTGCGCTTCAAGATGATATCGACCATCATAAAGAGTGGATATTAAGGCGTAGGTATGGACAGTCTTGGATTGGGAACGGATGGTCATTCATTATAGTAAAGAAAAAAGATTTTGTGAGCTCTGAATAACCAGGGGAAACAAGCGTCAACCGTATAACTTCCGTAGCTATCACCTATAGATTTTTCGGAAAAGTGATCTACACTGATTGATCCTTTCGGTTACAGTAGAGTGGATGATTTAGCAGGAGAGCCTCTACGAAAGAAACGTAGGTTAGTTAAAAATCTTCGAGATTGCTTTGTCGCTTCTCCTTTAACTCTTTGAAGTAGGTAGGAGTAAGCCCCGTTACTTTTTTAAACTGATTTGAGAGATGAGCAACACTGCTGTAGTGTAGCTTATAGGCGATTTCCGTAAGTGTGAGCTCATCATAGATCAGCAGCTCTTTCACCTTTTCAATTTTGTGCTGTATGATGTACTGCTGAATCGTAATTCCCTTCACTTCCGAAAATGTATTGGAAAGATAGGTGTAGTCGTAATTTAGTTTCTCGCTGATGTAATCTGAGTCGTTCACTTTTGGTACTTCGTCGGAATAGTGAATCATCTCAATGATGACGGCTTTGATCTTTTCAACCAGGATGTTTTTCTTGTCATCCAGTAGTTCCAGCCCCGACTTCTTCAGGTTATTGTTGAACGTTTCCAGCTGTTGCTCTGTGATATCATCCTTGATCTCAACCATACCGAGATCTACAGAAATGCAATTCAGCCCAAGTTTTTCAAGCTCGCTCTTAACCAGCATTTTGCACCGTAAACTAACCATATATTTAATATATAGTTTCATAATGTACCTGTTGATTGAACACAATGGCCATTAAAAAGGTGTGGGGCTTAATGATTAGAAGCGGGCTTGATTGACTCGCTTGTATCATTCTAATAGTAAGATGATTTAAGACATGATATCCAACTTTTAAATTACTGAGTGCTAAATATAGTCAATAGTAACCCTTCGTACTTGTAAATATAAATGATAAGGTTACACATATCACACTTTTAATAACCATGCCCGGCGTAAGAAATTTGGATTAGTGTGCCATTTAACAAATCCAGATTCACTGTAAATAAAATATATTATGAATCGAAGGGAGGTTAAAAAACCCTGTTAATCCGCCAAGATAATTCTTGTTGACTAAGATAAATATGCAAATTTGTCTGAGTCCTTTACTATTTTAGGGCTTCAAAATCATAAAACGGATATCAATAACTTTATCGCTTTTACCAGTTCATAGTAAATGTGACCTTGAAGCGTCTGCAGTTCTGATTGCATCGGACGGAAGTTCTTCAAGCGTCACTGGATAACTAGCAAACGAACGCTTCTAGGACCTTTGGACGCTTGAAGGTTCTTAACTCCAATAACATATTCAAACGAACGCTTCAAGGACCTGAGGACGCTTGAAGGTTCTTCACTTGTAAACGAATTGCTTTTAATCAACGATCATCTACTCATGAAAAGATTTCTCACCGCACTGTTAATAACTCTCTTCAGTACTGCTGTTTTTGCCCAGGAAAACCCAAAATGGTTACGGTATCCGAGTATTTCAACGGAGGGATCTACTATTGCTTTTACGTATAAGGGTGATCTCTATTCGGTAGCCGCTTCAGGTGGAAATGCCACTCAGCTGACGTTCCATGAGGCTCACGATTATATGCCGGTATGGAGCAATGATGGGTCAAAACTGGCTTTTGCATCCGATCGGTACGGCAATTTTGATATCTATGTGATGGATGCTATTGGCGGCGATGCTACCCGGCTGACGTTTCATTCAAATGATGAGAAACCCTACAGCTTTAGTCACGATGACGCTTCTGTGATGTTTGGGGCCGTTCGTCAGGATCTTGCCAGTCACCGGCAGTATCCGACGGGCTCTCAGCCGGAGCTGTATAGCGTACCGGTCAGTGCAGGTCAGGTAGACCAGGTTCTTACCGTGCCGGCTGAATATGTGCAGCTGAACTCCGACGGAAGCATGATGCTCTATCACGATAAAAAGGGAGGCGAAAATGAGTGGCGGAAACATCACACATCATCAATCACCCGCGATATCTGGACGTATAATTTTGAGTCCGGTGAGCATACGATGATCACATCATTTGAGGGGGAAGATCGCCAGCCAATATTTACCTCGGATGAGCAGGAGATGTATTTCCTGAGCGAACGGGCAGGAAGCTTTAATGTCTTTAAAAAAGATCTTACCAACAGCGGAGAAGCAAATCAGCTTACAAATTTTGAGCTCCACCCGGTGCGCTTTTTGAGCATGGGAAATGGAACGCTGGCTTTTGGATATGACGGCGAGCTCTACACAATGACGGAGGGCGCAGAGCCTGTTAAGGTTCCCGTTACAATCAGAACCCAGGCCAAGGCTAACCCTGATAAATTTATCACCATCAACGGTGGGGTGGAAGAGATGGCGGTGTCACCGGATGGGAAAGAGATTGCGTTTATCGCACGCGGTGAGGTCTTTGTCACCTCTGTTGATGGATCCATGACCAAGCGCATAACCGATACTCCTGAAACGGAGGCGCACGTTACCTTTACGCCGGATGGAGAGAAGGTCGTGTACGCATCGGAGCGAAACGGTAAATGGAGTATTTATCAGACCGAAATCGTAAGAAATGAGGAAGAGCCCTTCTTTTTTGCATCAAGTCTGCTCAACGAATCCGCGTTGATCGAGACCGAGGTTGGCAATTACCTGCCAAGATTCTCACCTGATGGCAGTAAACTTGCATATGTCGCTGACAGACGTACGATTCGTGTGAAAGATCTGGAGTCAGGCGAAACGACTGATTTATTGACGCCTGAAGAACTCTTTCATATGAGTGATGGGGATAAATACTATCGCTGGAGTCCGGATAGTAAATGGCTGCTGATTGGCTGGAGTAAACTGCTCCAAAACAGCGAAGTGCTGCTGATGTCAGCCGATGGAGAAAGCCGCTACAATCTTACCGAGAGCGGCTATTACGATTATTCGCCCATGTGGATGAACGGCGGCAAACAGATGATCTGGTTCAGCAACCAGGATGGACTGAAGAGCTATGCCACCAGCGGCAGTTTCCAAAGTGATGTCTACACCATGTTTTTTGATCAGGAGGCCTGGGATAAATTCAATATGAGTGAGGAAGACTTCATGCTCATGCAGGAAATTGAAAAGCTGAATAAAGAAGATGACGAAGGCGAGAGTGATGAGGATGCTGATGACGAGGAAAATGAGGATGAAAAAGTAGAGGATATCTCCATCGACTTTGACCGGATGAAAGACTGGACGAAAAAACTGACGATTCACTCCAGTAACATGTCTGACGCTACATTGTCAAAGGATGGTAGCAAATTATACTATCTCACCCGTTTTGAGGACGACTACAATTTATGGGAAACTGACCTGAGGACGCGCGAAACCAAGATGGCGATCACGCTGAATACCGGCGGCGGAAGCCTTACCTGGGATAAAGAGATGGAAAATCTCTACTTGCTGAGCCGGGGCAGAATCTCCAAACTGGATCTTTCCGCAGGCAGTTCGGAGGGCATTGAGATAGCCGGTGAAATGGACTACGACGAAGTTGAAGAACGGCAAACCATGCTGAACCACATCTATATCCGAACAAAAAATATCTTTTATGAACCAACCTTCCACGGCAACGACTGGGATATGCTGTATGAAGAGTATCAAAAATATGTGCCGTATATCGGAAACGGCTATGAGTTTGCCGAGATGGCGTCTGAATTGCTGGGTGAGCTGAATGTTTCTCACGCCGGCGCAGGCTACAGCAGCAGCATCGGAAATGCGGATGCCACAGCCTCTCTTGGAATATTCATGGATTACGGCCATGAGGGGAATGGCATCAAAATTGTGGAAGTGTTGAAAGGCGGCCCGCTGGATAAAGCGGATCTGAATGTTCAGCCGGGGATGATTATCCGGGCGATAGACGGGGAGACTGTAACGCCTGACCGTGATGTGGCGTCTTATCTTAACCGAAAGGCAGGAAGGTATACGCTGTTGGAGATTACGGATGAAAATGGCGAGAATTCTCGCCAAGTGAGAATCAAGCCGATCAGTCTGGGTGAAGAGGGGCGATTGCTTTACGAACGCTTCGTGAAGATTAATGCTGACGAGGTAAAAGAGAAATCAAACGGACGGCTTGGATATGTTCACATTCCGGGCATGAGTGACGGGCCCTATCGCGATATCTATAAAGACATGCTGGGCAAGTACTACGATACGGAAGCAATGATCGTGGATACCCGTTTCAATGGTGGGGGTGACCTGGTTGCCGACCTTGTCATGTTCTTTTCAGGTGAAGAGTTCAACACCTACGCCACAGCAAGAAAAGCAGTTGGTGGTGAACCGACTTCGAGATGGACGAAGCCGACGATCACACTTTTTAACGAATCTAATTATTCTGATGGCCACTGCTACGCACAGGGGTACAAAGATATGGAGCTCGGACTCACCGTTGGCATGCCGGTTCCGGGAACGTGCAGCTGGGCCGGATGGGAGGGACTTCCCAATGGCGGCTACTGGGGCGTGGTGCCGGTCAGCGCCAAAAACAAAGCCGGTGAATGGATGGAAAACAACCAGACCGAACCGGACATCAAAGTGAAAAACCAGCCGGAAGTTATTGTTGACGGCAGGGATGAACAGCTTGAACGAGCCATCCGGGTGATGATGCGGGATTTAAATGAATAGAATTTCAGGTAATCAGATATTTCATCGGGGCACCATTGATTTAATAATCTGAAAATGAGAAGAAAATAATCATTGATCAGTCTTTGTAATTCTTTGAATAGCAATACCCTGTAAAATAATTTTAAGGCAAAGTAATAAAAAATTGATTCGTGCAGAGATTCTGTCATCATTCCTGATCTGGGATTGACTGAATTATTTTGCAAAAAGCAGGAAAGTATTTCGATCTTACACAGGTTTATATTTTGCTGTTTCCCATATAATCCTTTAGTTCTGTCATGTTTAAAGTACACGATGTTATACTGTCCGACGATATTGCTACCACCTGGTTTGCGTGTGACATAACACGCTGCAAAGGGGCGTGCTGTGTTGTGGGTGATGCGGGAGCGCCAGTTGACAAGAGTGAAATTGCGGTCCTGGAAAAAGCGTTTAAGCAGCTGAGCGATCGTCTTCATCCCGATGCGGTGGAAGCGGCTGAAGCGCAGGGCGTGGTTCGGCAGGATCGGGATGGCATCCATGAAATAACATGCGTGGATGATAAGGCGTGTATTTTTGTTGAGACAGATGACAACGGTGTGGCAACGTGTGCCATTCAAAATGCATACTACCGTGGCGAATTTAGCTGGGAGAAACCACTGAGCTGTCATCTTTTTCCCATCCGTTTAAAAAAAGTTGCGGGAACAGAGTTTGCAAACTTTGATTATCTTCCGGACATATGCTCGGCTGGCTGTGATAACGGTCGCAAGGAGGGAACTTACCTTTCTGATTTTTTAGAACGGGCATTGAAACGACGCTACGGAACAGATTGGTACAACGACTTTTTAACGGCGTGCCAGCAGATTAGAAGTGATGAACTGTCATGATTAAAACCGGTCAAAATTTAAAGCAAAGCCAAAATCTTCAGCAAAAGCTGTCTCCGCAGCAGATACAGTTTATAAAACTCCTTCAGCTTCCCACGGCGGCGATGGAGCAGCGGATCAAAGAAGAGATCGAGATGAACCCTGTGCTTGAGGAAGATGACCTGGATCGTCTTGAAGAGAGGGTTCAGGAGAATGACCCGGAATGGGAAAAAAAAGAAAAATCGGATGAAGTTGAGCCGGTTGATCAGCATGAGGACGTTGACTGGGACTCTTTTATGCACAACACGGAGTATGAGGGAAGCAATTACAACTCTGGTGGCGGAGGCAATGAAGACTGGAAAGATCTCCCCGACCCCTATCATGAGTCGCTTCTTGAAGAGCTTGAAAAACAGGTATCGCTCCTGGATCTAAGTGAAGATGAACGCCTGATCGCTGACCAGATTCTCGGATCACTGGATGAAGACGGATATTTCAGGCGTGAGACAGAGGCTGTTGTCGACAACATCGCGTTTAATCAGGGTGTTCTTGTCAATGCAGATGATATAGAAAAAGTACGAAAACAGATTCAGCAGCTGGACCCGATTGGGATTGCATCAAAAGATCTGAGGGACTGTTTAAGCTGTCAGCTGAAAAATCTGAATAATAAAAATGGTGCCCGCCAGAATGCGATTCAAATTGTGGACGACCACTGGGAATCGTTCGAGAAGAAACACTTTTCAAAACTAAAAAAACAGCTCGATATTGATGATGAAGAGCTAAAAGAAGCGTTTGATCTTATTCGCTCGCTGGATCCCAAACCCGGCGCCGTAGCCAATCCCGATGAAGATAACCAGCAGTATATTGAGCCCGATTTTGAGGTTTATTATGAACCGTCGGAAACAGATGAGGAAGATGGCGAGTTTGTGATCAGCCTGAACCGGCGAAATGTACCTCCGCTAAGAATATCTCCCGACTATAAGCAGATGTGGGATAACATCAAGAAAAAGCCTGAACAGGAATCATCCGATAAGAATGCGAAACGGTTTATCAAGGATAAGGTGGAGTCGGCGCAGTGGTTTATTGATTCCATCATTCAGCGGCAGAATACCCTGATGAACACCATGAAGACGATTGTATCACTACAGGAAGATTTCTTTAAGTACGGCGAGGGATTGAAACCCATGATTCTTAAGGATATCGCCGAGCGGATAAAAATGGATATTTCAACGATATCACGGGTTGTGAATGGGAAATATGTTCAAACCAATCACGGCGTGTATGAACTGAAATATTTCTTCAGTGAGGGGCTCCAGACCGAGGATGGCGAGGATGTCTCAAACCGTGAAGTAAAGAATTACCTTCAGGATATTATTGATAACGAAGACAAACAGAAGCCGCTCAGCGATCAGGCGCTTACTGATTTGTTGAAAGAGAAAGGATATAAAGTTGCACGCCGTACGGTGAGCAAATACCGGGAACAGCTCCAGATTCCTGTTGCGAGGTTGAGGAAGCAGATTATGTAGGTATATCTTAAACAACCCTCTAGCCTGAGTTCGATTCTTAAACGGATTCTCAAAAGTCCCCCTTTTCCGAAGGGATGCCCACGGCGAAAAAAGGGGGATTCAGGGGGATGTTCATCAGATCTATGAAAAAACCGATGGACACCCCTCTAAATCTCCCCTTGTTAGGGGAGACTTTATACTGAATAAATGAAATAGATTATAGATCGAACTGCGGTTTAAACCTCCCTCTGGCCTTATCATTGAACAAAATCCCTGATTCTGTTACTCAGAAACACCAATAAGAATACAAAAACCCTCCAAGAGTTTCCGCAAAGCGATCCCTGTGGGGGAAACTCTTGGAGGGCTTCCTGAGCTCGAGCTTTACGGCAGTTCGATTGCAAAAAGGATAGGTTCTAAAATTGATGGTGTAAAAAACAGGTAGACGAAAAGGCCAATGACCAGTATAATGTGAATTCCTAAGGTGCCTGAAAGAAAAAGAGTTCGCCCGTCTTCCAGAAATTTTGAGCTATCGATAGCTGCGATATTAAAGCTGAAAAACCAGATCAGGATAAAAACAGCACCGAGAATCAGGGTCCAGATTTCATCAAACCCAACCCTGTTAAATACGACAAGGAAAGTAACCACGATCAGGTTTAAATGAAGCGGCCAGCTGTATAGGTTGAGAATCTGACTGAATGAAGTCAGTTTTTTATTCGTGACATAGATCCAAATAACAGAGATTAGTTGGAGAATAACAGCTACAAGAATGGC
The DNA here is from genome assembly GCF_038150125.1 of Rhodohalobacter sp. 8-1. Lineage (NCBI taxonomy): Bacteria > Pseudomonadati > Balneolota > Balneolia > Balneolales > Balneolaceae > Rhodohalobacter > Rhodohalobacter sp. 8-1. The sequence goes on from NZ_JBBVMF010000007.1 coordinate 9,230, forward strand.
AGATAAAAACAGGGATAGCAGTGTGCTCTCGAGCAGCATAAACGGCTGGAAATAATGTCGTATGACCTCCAGTCCCAGAGATGACACGATCACCTCAACACATGCAAAAAGGAAGAGGCCGGTGAGGAGTGCGTGCTGGATTAGTAAAATAAACCCCGGTAACACATTTCTCAGCCGATTCTCCATCACATCACTTACAAAAAAAGAATGGTTCGAAAAATAGCGGGTCATCGACTGACTGTAAATTGGCTGATACCGAAAGTGAAGTGCAAAACTTCCCCAGATAAGAAGGAGTAAAATAACGCTCCAATTCATAAAAGGAGGGGGTTCGGGCTGCTGGGGCAGGGGTAGCGTAATGTTGTTTCCATCTGTGAAATCCCTGAATAGATACCGAAGATCGCTTCGTTGTTCAATCTGCTCAAAAAACCAGCGCGCCGGTAGGATGGTGATTGACTCGTCAACGGTTTGCAGATCCTCAATGATTCTATTGAGCAAGGTATATGTGTCGTACTCATTGCCGGACGGCACCATGTGCATCACGGGGAATGCGCTTTGTAATGGCAGGTCGGGGGCCACTCTTTTGGATGTGAAGTTGTATCCGCCGGGAAGCAAATCTGCATCAGGAAACGCAGATTGGTAATAGAAAGGAGTTGAATACTTTCTGCCGAGCGAATCAGCGATAGCAGCGGCAGCCTGCTGGAAACCGTTGTAGGTTTCAAATGGGTAGCGGAACAGGCTTACAGCTGCAATTCGATCGCCGGCGCGCCGCTGAAAATCCTGGATACGCAAGCTGATTTCAGTGGAGACCGAGCCAAGTGTTTCGTCCAGTAAACCAGGCACCGAAAATTGAGGGCCTGCCTGAATTAAAAAGCGATAATTTTGGTCAGGCAGCCGGTCAGCCATAGCGGGGTCGGATATTTCAAACAGGCGGATATTCAGGTCATCGGCGATAGCAAGCTGCTGCGCGGTCGGTACAAAATCGTTATCGACGAATGTAAGTGCAATCCGCTGTGTCTGTTGCTGAGTGTCCTGGAGAGTTACCCCATAACCCGGCATAAGAAATAAAAAGAGCACTGAAAAGAGCAGGGGCACGTAGATCAGACTCTATTTTTTGATATTTGCGGTTCGCTCTATCGGAAGTAATCGTGTCTCTTTAAAACTGCTGAGCACGATATTAGACCGCGTTCGGGTTACGCCATCCCAGGACTGGATAAGAGAAAGGAATTTCTCGAACGATTCGGTGTTTTGTGTTCGTACTTTAAGAATATGAGATCCGTCGCCTGTGATAGAGTGACACTCAAGAACCTCGGGATGCTCGGTGACATGCTCAACAAAGTTGGTGTATTTTTCAGAACCATCCACCTCAACAAAAATAAACGCGGTGATATCGAAATTGAATTTTTTCGAATCCAGTATGGCATTGTATTCAGAAATCAATCCGCGCTGTTCAAGTTTGCGCATTCGCTCTGATACGGAAGGAACTGAAAGGTGAACAATGTCTGCGATTGTATTTCTCTGTGCACGCCCATCTTTCTGGAGGTGGTTCAGTATTTTAATATCCGTTTCGTCAAGTTGGTGACTCATATTACTTCTAACTTAATATTTCTAATTCTTATTGTGCCTACCTTAAATAAATTAGGAAATTTTGAGAAGAGATGCTTATATGAGTTATGGAATAAGGATCTAATTTTTATCTCTGACTGCGAAAAAGATTTCATTGCCGGTGAGATCAGCTTATCTTTGGGTATACAACCTGGAAAGTAAATTAGAGTGACCAAATTATGCTTGATATCACGTATATCCGTGAAAACAGAGACCTCGTCAAAGAAGGAATGATCAACAAAGGTGAAACCAATACATCGGTTGTTGATGAGGTTATAGCAAAAGATGAAGAATGGCGGGAGGCCGTTACTGAAACGGATAAGCTGCGGGCTGAAAGTAATGCGCGTTCTAAAGAAATTGGCAAGCTGATGGGGCAGGGTAAAAAGGAAGAAGCCCAGCAGATTATCAAAGAGACGGGAGAGAGCAAAGAGAAAATTAAAGAGCTTGAAGCCCGGATGTCAGAACTTCGTTTGGAACGCGACAACTTGCTCTATAAAATACCGAATGTCCCCGACAGCTCTGTTCCCGTGGGACATTCCGAGGAAGACAATGAAGTCTTCCATACGTGGGGTGAGCCCGCCGCCGATGATGTGCTGCCGCACTGGGATATTGCAGACAAAAAAGAGTGGATCGATTTTGAACGCGGCGTGAAGGTAACCGGTGCCGGCTTTCCTTTTTATCTTGGACGGCTGGCCGGCCTGCAGCGTGCGCTGGTCAACTTCTTTATTGCCGAAGCTACCGCGGCCGGTTACAGGGAGATGCAGGCTCCATATTTTGTGAATGAGGCATCTGCTCGCGGCACCGGCCAGATTCCCGACAAGGAAGATATGATGTATGAAATTCAGCGGGACCAGTTTTTTGTGATTCCGACGGGCGAAGTTCCGGTTACCAATTTTCACAGAGATGAAATTGTGGATCAGGATGAACTCCCTGTACAGTACGTGGCGCATACGCCATGCTGGCGTCGCGAAGCCGGAAGTTATGGAAAAGATGTTCGTGGATTGAACCGGCTGCATCAATTCGATAAGGTTGAACTTGTGAATATAGTACACACGGATGAATCGGACAGTGAGCTTGAAAAACTTCGTGAGCACGCGCAAATGCTCCTCGAAAAACTGGAGCTTCCCTATCGCACCCTTCTCATGTGTACCGGTGATATGGGGTTTACCCAAACGAAAAAATATGACCTGGAAGTATGGAGCCCTGGCCAGCAGCGATGGCTTGAAGTAAGTTCCTGCTCCAATTTCGGGTCATTCCAGGCGCGGCGGATGCAGCTTCGGTACCGTGATGATAATGGTAAAATTCACACGGCTCATACGCTGAATGGATCTGCCCTTGCGCTGCCCAGAATTGTAGCAGCCATTCTGGAAGCGTATCAAACCGAAGATGGAGATGTGAGAGTACCGGAAGTGTTGCAGCCGGCTATGGGAACAGCAAAAATATGATGAACAGACAAGAAAAAGTTTATTCTTCCCGGGATTGAGCTCTTTGAAAATGAGCGAATTTCTGCTGGAATGATAAAATTATATGGTGCTTACCCAAAATATTTTGGATAATAAAACTCCAAGTGGTAGGCAGAGTGACGTCCACTTAGCAGGATTAAATGGCAGCATGATCACATAGCAGGAATGGATTTCTAAGTCGTAACCACGCCGCCAATGCGTCAACCAATGAGCGTGTCATCCTGAATATGCGACCCGTGTTATCCGGGGAGAGTGGAAGGATCTGCGTTAGGATTAAGTTTGATAAGTGACGATATTTAACATGATAGAGTTGATCGTTCATAAATTAAACAACTATCCCACAGGCTTTCCTGTGGGTATTACATGAGATGTAATACCCGGGTAATTTCCTATGCCACAACGAGTAGGGAATGAAAAGGCCCCACAAGCACGTTTTATATTTTGCTAACTTTTAAGCAAAAGATGGTTTTGTAAAGCTATATTCAATGTAGATATAATCAACCCTGCCGGTCAATTATGCTTAAAATAGAGAAGGATGACAAAATCTATCCATTTTCCAAGGGCATACTTGCACGCTCTTTACTTCCCACCGGTTTATCCATAGACAGCATTTATAATATTGTTGGTGACGTGCAGCAAGAATATAAATTTGAAGAAGAGCCGGTTTCATCAGCTGTGATTCAAAACAAAGTAGCCCGTCTTTTGGTCGACAAAGAAATGGTTAAAGAAAAGAACCGGTATCTTGTCAGCCGAAAATTTGCACAGATAAAAGAACCGATGGTTATCCTCATAGGCGGAGTCGCCGGTGTAGGTAAATCGACCGTTGCGGCAGAGCTTGCAGATCGTCTGGGAATCCAGCGTGTTATCGATACTGACGAGGTCCGTGAAATCATGCGCTACACGCTTCCTGAAGATCTTCTGCCTGAATTGCATAAATCCAGTTTTGATGCGGGCGAGGTTGTAGCCGGGCCGGATATCAAGAAAAATGTGCTGGTGGGTTTTAGCCGGCAGGCCCGTATGGTAAATCGCGGGGTTCGGGCCTATATCGAACGAGTGGCAAAAGAGGGGATCAAAACAATTTTTAACGGAGTGCATCTTGTTCCCGGGCTGATGGAAATTGAGCAGAATAACAAGCCTGCTGAACATTTTACCTATCTGCTTACCCTGAAAGACGAACAAAATCATATCCGGAGATTTCATTCAAGAGCTGAACACAGTTATCGGAAAGCTAACCGCTATACCGAAAAGATGAAGAATATTGGAATTATTCAGGAGTATGCCATTGAAAGAGCAGAAGAATCAGGCACAACAATGATCGAAAATACCAGCCTGGATACTACAGTGACTCAAATTGTAGATGATTTGATCGATAACCTTCAAGACAAATATTTTCATTATGAAAAAGACACCACCCTCTGAAAAATTGGAAATTCCCATTCGGCGGTTCGTTACAAAACGGCTCATTGGTGTGAACAGGGACGCAACCATTCAGGAGGCGGCATCCCGAATGGTTGAATTCAAAATCAGCTCAATTGCAGTAGTAGATCATGAGGATGTGATTGGAATTGTTACTGATACAGATTTCAAAAAAAAGGCACTGGCTGAAGGGCGATCCCCGGAAGAAGCAGTTCACAAGATTATGACATCAAATCCCGTAACTGCAGATATAAACACCACAGTTCGGCACGTCCTGGAACTGATGTACAAAGAGAAAGTCAAGCATATTTTAGTGTCAGAAGATAAAAAAATTACGGGTATAACAACTCTGAAAGAATTGGAAGAGCTGGATTTGCACGGCCTCGAAACACTTATTGCCAGGGAATAAATACATTAAGCCACGTTTTATGAAGATTTTTCATTTTTCAGATATTCATGCGGGAAGTAAAAAACATTTCAGGCAAGAAAATCTGCTGCATATCATCGATGAGATTAACAACGGAGGATACGACCTCGCCATTTTTACAGGCGATGCCACTAATGAAGGCCAGCGTGATGAGTATGAATTAGCCCGTGAAATGCTGGATAAAATCGAGGTGCCGCTGATCTCTATTCCAGGCAATCATGACGCTCGTTCAGGCGGGATAAAACTATTTGAGGAGTACATCGGCCCGCAAAATGGCGTAAAAGTCTTTGGTGATGCGGTTGTCATTTATGTGAACAGCGCGATTGGCGATAGTAATGACGGCCGTGTAGGCAGGGTTAAATTTAATATGCTGAAAAAAGCGCTGAATGATCACAGCGACAAGCCCATAAAAATTGTAGCGATCCATCATCACATACTGCCAATCCCAATGTCGGGGAGGGAACGAAATGTACTGGCAAATGCAGGTGATCTGCTTGATTTGATCCAGAGGGCGGATGTAGACCTGGTGGTGTCGGGCCATCGCCATTATCCAAATGTTTACAAGGTCGAAAATACGGTTTTTATCAATGCTGGAACGGCATCATCAGCCAAAACACGATACGGGGATGTTAATTCCTACTGCACAATTGAGATTGACGATAAAGAAAATAAGGTGACCACCAAGCGGCTAAATGGCCAAAACACTACCCGGAACTTTAAGCGAAAATCGAAGCGTATTTTTACGGAATTCGGTGATCGGGAATTTAGGGCTGTACAATTATCCAATACCTATTTCTCAGAATCAAGTTCGTTTCTTTCAAATCATTTTGATCAAGCCCTTAAATCGCTTAAGACATTAGACCCGGATTTATTGATTCACTGTGGTGGTATTGTGAAAGAAGGGACTCCTCGTGACTATGATTTTGCGATTAAACAGCTTAATAAACTGGATTTGCCGATGATATTTACACCCGCCGCCAGGGATATCAACTACATTGGCTATCACCTCTTTAATCAGAGTTTTGGTGAACTTGATCAGAGCTTTAAAACCGATAAATTTTTGTTTCAAGGCTTGTCTACCCCCCAGTATGATTCATCAATTGGCGTGGTTGGGGAATCGGAACGGAAAGTGCTGCTTGAACTCCTGAAGGATTCGCCACAGGATTTTCGCACGGTATTCTTACATCATAATATAATTCCAATTCCTCATAGCCGAGAGAAAGGGCTGCTTGAAGATGCCGGTGACCTGCTCCGTGAACTTGTTGATGCGGACATTAATCTTGTTCTGACGGGGACGAGTTATCATCCTTATGCCACACGGGTTGGCGAAACGGTAATTGTGAACGTTAATTCTCTAAGCAGTGCCTACCAGCGAAGTCGCTTCGGGAATTCATTTAATATGATAGATATCTACGAAAAAGCTATTGTTGTATCTGAAGTTAATGCGTTGTGGGGAGAACACCGGTTCCTGGGAATTTGGGAACGTAATGAGAGGTAAATGGTTACAGCCGAGTTAGAATAGGAAAATAAAATAATCCTGTGTACAACGTCTCGCACAGTCTCATCAAGCCAATTGGGTCATTCAACACATAACACCATTTATTTATGTCATTTGGCAGAAAAAAAGGCTTACCATCAGGAATAATCTGAATATGTTCGCATCGATTGCTCTCAGATTCTGTTGTCAATCTACAATCATTTCCGTAGTGCAATAAATTGAATACTATAGATTTTTTTCAATAGTACGCAAACCAAATCGATGAGCCAGTTTTTTGAGACCGTTTCCACCCAAATCTAAGTGGGAAAAGTTTGTCAATCTTATTATCATCTCAGATTGTAACCTACTGAAAACATTACGATATCTATGATTCTAAAAACACCTTATCTCCTTTTTCTTGGCGATGCCCGCGATCAACTGGCTGCAAAAGTCGCAAAGGGAATTCGTGACTGGAGGCCTGAATTTGCACTCGGTCAATATAGGCTTCCGGATTGTAGTGCCGATTTGGGCCTGCCTGATATGACCATGGAAGAAGCGAAAGAGGCAGGTGTTAAAACCATGGTGATCGGTGTTGCCAACAGGGGAGGGGTCATATCAGATTCGTGGATAGAGGTGATGGTACAGGCACTCGAAAAAGGATTTGATCTCGCATCAGGCCTTCATAAACTCCTGAGGAATAACCCAACTCTGGTTGCTGCAGCAGAAAAGCATGGCCGGCAGCTGATTGATGTTCGTATTCCGCAGCAGGAGTATCCCATCGCAACGGGCGAAAAACGTACCGGGAAAAGATGCCTGACCGTTGGAACGGACTGTTCAGTAGGTAAAATGTACACGGCTCTTGCTGTTGAAAAAGAGATGAAGCAAAGGGGATTAAACGCAGATTTCCGGGCCACCGGCCAGACGGGGATCATGATTACCGGGCAAGGTGTACCGCTGGATGCGATTGTGGCAGATTTTATGGCCGGTGCTATCGAAATGATTACCCCCGATAACGATCCGGATCACTGGGACCTGATTGAAGGGCAGGGGTCGCTGTTTCATGTATCTTTTTCGGGCGTTACGCTTGCACTCATTCATGGCGGCCAGCCGGATGCTTTGATTCTTTGCCACGAACCGACCCGCGATCACATGCGGGGAATACCCAACTTCAAACTCCCATCACTGGAAGCGGTCAGAGATATGTCGCTGCAAATGGCCCATATTGTCAATCCTGATTGTGAAGTGGTCGGGATTTCAATCAACACGGCAGCGCTGGCTGTGGATGAAGCGAATGCATATCTCAAGGAAGTTGAAGACCGCATGAGGTTGCCAGCGGTTGATCCATTTCGCCACGGAGCCGCCCGTCTGGTGGATGAACTGGAGAAAATAGAATGAGTACGCTTCACGTTTCCATCAAAGCAGAATCATTTCCACTCGCTGAAGTGTTTACCATCGCACGCGGTTCACGAACTCACGCAGACTTGCTTATGGTAACTATCCGGCGTGATGGAGTTTTTGGTCGCGGTGAGTGTGTTCCCTATTCCCGTTATGGCGAGTCGATGGAAAGTGTGAAACATCAGATCGAGAGTCTTCCTGATGAGTTTAATCGAATAAGTTTACAGAATCTGCTTCAGCCGGGTGCTGCGCGGAATGCAGTGGATTGTGCTCTTTGGGATCTTGAAGCCAAAACGACCGGAAAGCGGGTTTGGGAATTAGCCGGACTGTCAACCCCAGGTCCTGAAATAACGGCGTTCACACTCTCCCTTGACACACCCGATCGTATGAAAGCGGCTGCCGAAAAACATGCCGATAAACCGATACTGAAAATTAAACTGGGCACACCGGATGATATGGAACGTCTTGAAGCAGTGCGTACCGGGGCACCGAAATCAAACATTATTGTTGATGCAAATGAAGGGTGGACGGCAGACATCTACAAAGAACTGGCACCACATCTTTTAAGGCTTGGAGTTTCAATAGTAGAACAGCCCCTGCCTGCCGGTGATGACGACCTGCTTGCAGAGATTGAACGTCCGCTGCCTGTCTGTGCTGATGAATCATGTCACGATAGAGCATCTCTCCCGGCACTGAATGGAAAATACGACATGGTTAACATCAAGCTTGATAAGACAGGAGGACTTACCGAGGCTCTGTTACTGAAAAAACAAGCTATTCAGGAGGGATATGATATTATGGTGGGCTGCATGGTGGGGTCATCGCTCGCAATGGCACCGGCAACGCTGGTGGCACAAAATGCAACCATCACCGATTTGGATGGGCCGCTGTTGCTGGCAAAAGACCGGGATACCCCGTTGAAGTTTGATGAGAACGGAATCCATCCGCCATCAGCTGAACTTTGGGGATAGTTTGAAATATTTAAGCCGGGATTATTGCTGAAGTATCAGTTTAGTTGTATTCAAACTCGTTTCGTAGATTATTAAGGTTATATCGCCGGGAAAATATAAATGGCTGAATAGTTCATATATCCCTTCCTAATACTAATCATATCTGATTTTTAACTCTTAGAAGGCTTTATAAAGCCAGTGATTTTACAAAGCTCTCTTGTTCATCACATAATCCATCATAAAAATAAAATGAAAATAGTGACCTGTTCTAATATTGAGTTTTTACTTATCAATCTGGTTTTCGGAATAGTTCTGACGGGCTGTTCCCAGGAACTGCAAACAGCCAACTCGAATGAGTTCGTTTATGTGGGTACGTTCCCGGATGATGAAAACGAGGGGCTTCATGTTTTCCAGTTTGATCGTATTACCGGTGATATGGAGGAAATTCAAACGATATCTGATCGCGAAGGTCCAAATTTTCAGGCGATTCATCCTGATAATAATTTTTTGTACTCGGTAAGTGATGACCCATTTTCTGATGATGAACCCTTTGGAACACTGTCAGCCTATAGCATTGATGCAGATACAGGAAAACTGGAGTTGCTGAACGAGCAGTCAGTACAAGGCCGGGGCACGGCGCATGTTAGCGTGGATCCGCTGGGAGAATTTGTATATGTCTCGAATTACAGTGAAGGAAATGTAGTCGTGCATAGAGTTAATGAGGACGGATCTGTTTCCGAAGCACTGGATATTGTGCAGCACGAGGGCAGCAGCATAAACGAGCAGCGCCAGCAGAGACCACATGTCCATTCAGCAATTCCCTCGCCGGATGGCCGGTTTATCTATGTATCCGACCTGGGAATTGATCAGATTAAGATCTATGAGATAGATCGTAATACGGGTGAAATTTCGGCGGCAAACATGCCCTTTTTTCAAAATGAACCAGGGTCCGGACCCCGGCATTTTACCATTCATAAAAATGGCCGGTTTGCTTATTCAGTTGAGGAATTGAGTGTAACTGTGGCTACATTAAAAGTTGACCCGGATGACGGTTCTTTAGAACAGGTACAGCGCCTGAGTTTACTTCCCGAGGATACAGAACGAGATGACTCGATGTCCGGCGCGGATATTCATATTTCACCCGATGGCCGGTTTCTGTATGCCTCTGTTCGGGGTGAAAACCTGATTGCTATCTATTCCATCAATGAAGAAAATGGAGAGCTTTCGCTGGTAGGACATGAATCTACGGTAGGAAGTCATCCCAGGAACTTTATGATAGATCAGAAGGGGGACTTTCTTTGGGTCGCAAACCGGGATAACGATCATGTGGTGGTTTTCAGAAGAGACCAGGAATCCGGTGAGCTCAATTTTACAGGTATAGAAGTCAATGTTGCAAAAGCTGTATGTGTAACTCAGTTTATTCCATGATGTCTGAGTTCTTCATAACAAATTGGAGCAATTCTCACCAACTGAGGCTGTGAGAAAATATTCGCCTACCATGATTGGCGCTCTGTTATGCTGAAAAACTCATTCTGAAACTTCTTTCTCTGACAAGCCACTTATTGGCTCAATAGTGAAGGAGTAGAACAGAGAGAATAAGAGCGTCGAGTCATTAAATTGTCAAACTGTTGAGCTGACACACTGCACAACTGTAAAACCGTAGCACTAAGCCACGGCGTAGAGTTCTTCCTCTTTAAAATTCAGGAGCAATTCAAGAACGGGCTGCATCTCTTTTTCCTGCATGATGGCGCCCCGAAGTTTCTTGCCGTTCCGGATACCTTTCAAGTACTGACCGTAATGTTTTTTCATGATGATGACGCCGTAACGCTCACCATGATGGGCCACGGACAGCCGGAGCTGCTCAGCACAAAGTGCAAGCCGTTCTTCGATTGTAGGATCAGGCAGCAGCTCTCCGGTTTCGAGATAGTGTTTGGTCTGCTCGAAAATCCAAGGGTTCCCGATGGCCCCTCTGCCAATCATAATGCCATCAACGCCGGTTTCTTCGAACATTTTTTTAGCCTGCTGTGGAGAATCAACATCTCCGTTTCCAATGATTGGTATTTCAAGTCCGGGAGTGTTTTTAAGCTGTTTGAGGTATTCCCAGCGGGCATCACCTTTATATTTCTGGCAGCGCGTTCGCGCGTGTACAGTGAGTGCTTTTACACCAAGTTTTTGAAGCATCAGGCCAACTTCACCAATCCGGATGGTGGAATCGTCCCAGCCGAGCCGTGTTTTTACCGTCACCGGCAGGTCGCCGGCCGCATCAACAACCGTTCCCGCCATACGCTCCATCATGCCTAAATCCTTCAGGCAGCCGGCACCGGCGCCTTTCTTTACAATCTTATAAACCGGGCATCCAAAGTTGATGTCGATCAGGTCAGGATTATTCAGTTTAGCCACTTTTGTAGCACCTTCCATTGCTTCTTCGCGACCGCCGAATATCTGAATGCCAAAGGGCCGTTCTATTTCTTCAAACGACATTTTATGCTGAGCAATGTCGGAATCACGAATAATTGCTTCCGAGCTGATAAATTCAGTATAGACGATATCCGCCCCCTTTGATCGGCAAATCTGCCGGAAAGGGGAATCGGTAACATCTTCCATGGGTGCTAGGAATAGGGGGTTGTCGGGTAAGGTGATATCGTGAAGCTTCATAAGTGGTACTGGAAAAATTATAAATAATTGGTCAGCAGGTTCATCTGACTCTCTTTTAGCTTTTAAAAATACTGTTTTTTTCTGTAGATAGCATCATTTTTCACAGAATGGGTTTACGAGACTGATTTGGAAGCGTTTCGATATCGAGAATGGATAGCCATTTGATAATCGATCATGTATATTCAACCATCAAATAATTTATAACCATAGAACGGAGCTTGAACATGGCACTTGATATTTCCGGTATCGAAGAACTTTTAGGTAACGATGCAGACTCTCTGCTGAATCACGTTTGCAAGACAATTCCAAAATCAGATCTTCACCTTCCAACTGATTCTTACGTTGACAGCGTTTGGTATCATTCTGACCGAAACAACAGGGTTCTTGGTAATTTAGAATGGTTGTTCAGTCACGGCCGGCTGTCAGGCACGGGGTATCTTTCTATTCTGCCTGTAGACCAGGGAATTGAGCACAGCGCAGGTGCCTCATTTGCGAAGAATCCAAAATATTTTGATCCTGAGAATATTGTTGAACTTGCAATTGAGGGCGGATGTAACGCTGTTGCTTCAACATTTGGAGTACTCGCCTCTGTCTCAAGAAAATATGCTCATAAAATTCCATTTCTCGTAAAGATCAATCACAACGAGCTCCTCACCTATCCGAATACGTACGACCAGATTATGTTTGGGTCGATTGACAAGGCTTACGACATGGGTGCTGCGGCAGTTGGAGCTACGATCTACTTTGGATCAGAGGAATCAAGCCGGCAGATCGTTGAAGTAGCCCGTGCCTTTGAATATGCTCACGAACTTGGAATGGCAACTGTTTTGTGGTGCTACACCCGGAACTCTGCCTTTAAAGTAGGCGATACAGATTATCATACATCGGCAGATCTCACCGGACAGGCAAACCACCTTGGTGCGACGATCGGCGCAGATATTGTGAAACAAAAACTGCCGACAAACAACGGCGGATTTAAAGCACTGAACACGGGTGATTCTTCCTACGGAAAACTGGACGAGCGAATCTACTCAGAGCTCACAACCGATAACCCCATTGACCTGACGCGTTACCAGGTGGCCAACGGTTACATGGGCCGTGCAGGGTTGATTAACTCTGGCGGGGCATCCGGTAAAGATGACTTTGCGGACGCTGTCAAAACTGCCGTGGTTAACAAAAGAGCCGGCGGTATGGGACTTATCAGCGGGCGAAAATCTTTTCAGCGGCCGATGGACGAAGGGGTAAAACTTCTGAACTTCATCCAGGACGTGTATCTCAACGATGAGATAACCGTAGCCTAAGTTTTAAATCTTCAAATTATATAGAGATCTTCGGTTTTATCTGCCGGAGATCTCTTTATTTTTATAGCTATATTCAGAGGAATCGGAGCTGAGACATAACCACTCTTATTTTTGTCAGACACGGATCTACATACGGGCGTTTCCTCTAAGAGCTTAATCTCATTTAAATACATTGCGATATCCATCACACTAAGTGTCGTGAGTATGGGCCTCGTGATCTATTTTACCTACACGCCGGGTGTGCTCGATCATTTGGCGCCAAAGCGGCTTCCCGGCCTGTTCATTGCCGTTGCGGTAACCCTCCTCAGAGTCTACTTTTCAGCCGCAAAACTTCGCTATCTTGCAGATAAAGAAATTGGCTGGGCAAAATGTTTCCGGATCATGCTCACCTGGGATTTTGCATCCGCCGTAACCCCCTCCACGATTGGCGGCGCACCGATTGCCACCTATGCAATGACGCGTGAGGGCATTAAGCTGGGAAAATCTTCAGCCATTGTTCTCTACGGCGTTCTTCTCGATCAGTTTTGGTATGCGCTTGCTGTACCTATTCTGCTGCTGGCCGGATTTTACTACGAAGTGATTCCCCCCGAAATTGGATTAGTGGGTAACCTTACCATGGTGCTGATCTATTCAGGCCTGCTTCTTTATGCAGGATTTTTAACATATGGTTTGATGATAAAACCGGCTTCTATTAAAAAAATAATAGCCTGGATTTTTAAATGGCCATTCCTGAACAGGCTTTCCGAAAAAATGAATGCCGAAGCTGAAAATCTGGAAGAGTACTCCTATGAAATCAGGCAAAAACCGATAGGCTTTTTTATGAAAGCCCTGTTTTTCACAACCATGAGCTGGCTTTGTAAAGTAGCCCTGCCGGTTATTGTTGTGCTGAGCCTGTTACCGGGGCCTGAAGTTTTGCTGGTACTTCGCAGTTTGGCCATGAACCTGGCGTTTCTCGTAATTCCTACACCGGGTGGATCAGGTGGTGTTGAAGGTCTTTTTGCACTGTTTCTGGGTCCGCTTATTTCCCGTACGTCATTCGTAGGCCTGGCAGTCTTTGCCTGGAGAATAATCACCTACTACATCAGTATAGGATTGGGGATCATCGCAGCATCGTGGTATGTTAACCACTCAGTTGTAGGGCCTGTAACAGAAGAAAAAGAACATTCAAACGTAATATAAGGCGGTGTGGCTAAACAGAAAATTCGGTATGAATGCGGAAATTGCGGGTACGATTCCCCAAAATGGCTCGGTGTGTGTCCCTCTTGCAATGAGTGGCACACGTTTGAAGAAATTAAGGAGACCAAAAGTTCTAAAAAGAAACACAAGGTAGAGATAGGAGAAGAGGATGAAACAGAAAAAGCAGTGCTTCTGTCTGATGTAGAGAGTAAAGAGCACGACCGGCGCTCCACAGGAATTACCGAGCTCGACCGTGTACTTGGCGGAGGCATTGTGAAAGGCGCATTTCTTCTTCTGGGTGGAGATCCCGGCATCGGTAAAAGCACGCTCATGCTTGAACTCGCCAAATCAAAACCCGACTGGAAAATACTTTATGTAGCAGGAGAAGAATCACCCACGCAAATCAAGCAGCGTGCAGCACGTATGAATGTGACCGGCGACCAGCTCTTTATTTTTTCGAACTCTAATATCGATTCTATCATTAATCAGGCGCGGAAAATACAGCCTGACCTCCTGGTCATTGATTCTATTCAAACCGCCTTCAGCTCAAACCTGACCTCACTTCCGGGATCGGTTCAGCAGGTGCGGGAATGCTCGGCAATGCTCCAGCAGCTGTCGAAGAAGGAGGGAATCACAACACTGATGATCGGCCACGTCACCAAAGAAGGTGATATTGCCGGTCCCAGAATTTTGGAGCACATGGTTGACACTGTGCTGCATTTTGAAGGAAATCAAAGCCAGTTTCACCGGCTGCTGAGAAGTGTGAAAAATCGATTTGGCCCGGCGCAGGAAGTGGGGGTGTTTGAGATGAAGCAGGATGGACTTTACGAGGTGGCTAATCCCTCCGAGCTCTTTTTGTCTGATCTTGATACGTCTATCAGCGGAAACTGCGTAACGTGCGTGATGGAAGGTTCCCGGCCAATCTTGATTGAGGTTCAGGCGCTTGTAACGGCAAGTACGTACAGTTCACCTCAGCGTACCGCGAACGGATTTGATCAACGCAGACTGGCACTGCTTATCGCGGTTCTGGAAAAACGTGCGGGCGTTTCATTTGCCGGACAGGATGTTTACCTGAATATAGCCGGCGGCCTAAAGATATCGGATCCAGCGGCAGATTTAGCCGTTATAGCCGCGCTTTCGTCGAGCATCAAGGATCACCCGATACGGAAAAAAGCTATTTTTATCGGAGAGGTGGGGCTTGGCGGCGAGATAAGGGGAATCCGTTTTCGGGAACAGAGAATACGGGAGGCTGAAAAAATGGGATTAAAATCGGTCGTTGCGCCTCCCGCAGAAAAGTCAATCCAAACAAGTATTGAGATTATAGAACGAACCTACATCTCTCAGATCGACAAGTAAAAAGCAGCTTAGTAATTCTCTCTTTGGCGTCGTCGTTCTTCACGAACACTTTTCTTGAGGGCTTCGCGGCGTTCCTCAGAAGGCTTCGTGTACTGCTGACGATCTTTATATTCATTCAAAAGCCGTGAGCGGGTTACCATTTTCTTAAAACGGTTAATTGCGCGATCAATGCTTTCGTTATCTTTTACGTTTACTCCAATCATATTCTTTATGTAGTTTGTAATTAGTTGACAGACGTCAAATATAGTGATTATTCTATCTCTAAAACAGTCTGTCTGTTTAAAAAATTTCATTACCTGTTACGCACCATAACCTATCACACAGAATGCCTGGCCTGATGTCGTTTATTAGAAATTATATTCATACAGTATCGTCCCTTTTTACGGAACCCCGCCAGGTTATCGACTCATTTTTGCATGACAACAGCGGGTCATATACACACCCTTTTAAATTCTGTCTGATGGGTACCGTCGTTATTATCCTGCTTAATACACTACTGCTCAATTTCAGTTTTGAGCCTGTTGCGGCGGATGTTCCGGCAGAATCGGAGGCGCTAAAACAGATGAGTGAGTGGACCCAGATTATTTCCGTGAGAGCAGCCACACAATTTCTGCCGCTCTCTTTATTCCTGCTGCATATTATAAGCCTTTCAATTGGCGCTATAATCTTTTTACGGAAAGCTACCAATGGTTTTTTTGATCATATTATCATCAATACCTACTCAGTTGGCGCTGCAATGGTAGCGCTGCCTCTCCTGATTCCTGTCTGGGGCTTTTCGGGAGCCCCGCTGACCGATCCATTTATTAACTCAACTGTTCCTGCAATGGTAGTAGCGGGAGTCGTCCTGTGGATTTATAATCTTTACTTCAGGCCTGAGGGATTCCTGCAGTGGATCAGGATACTGTCGGCTTACATCACCGGGTTTGTGATCTACGTACTTTTATCGGGCTTTGTCTCATCAGTAATTGCGTACACCGCCTTCGTGATTGAAAGGATTAGTAATATATCGGGGTGAGGATTTTTTGGAATGAGTTACAATTTTTTTCTCTACACCTTATTTAAGTGAAATTTCATTGGCAGTGAATAGTCAAGTGCACCAATGCCAAACAGCGCGTAGTCATACCGGGCGGGATCGTCCGGATTCAGTATGGCGAGAGTATCGGTGAGTTCGTTTACGGTTTTCCAGTCGTTCGTGCGGCGGGTGATCAGACCGAATTTTCTGCCCTGCCTTGCCACGTGCACATCCAGTGGAATTTGTAGTTCTGATGGGGGCATAAAACTCCAAATTCCGGGGTCAACCGGGCTGTTCTTGCGGATAGTCCACCTCAAAAACATGTAAAGACGCTTGCATGGACTCCCGTTTTCAGGATTGGAAACGTGTTTCCGGGTGCGGGTAGCGAGATCAGGTGACATCATAAAGAACCGCTCATGGAAAACGCCCAAAAAAGGTCGGGATTCTGCTTTTCCGGTCTGATAACATTCGTGCCAAAACGCTTCAAAATCCGAATATCTTCGGTAGATTTCCTGAAGGGTGAGGACCAGCCCGTGCATGTCAATTGGCTTAAATGTACGGTGTTTAAATCCTCTGAAGACAGAAAACTTGGACTGGCTGTAGCTCATTACAAACTCAAATGGCGAGTACCGCATGCGCTCCAGGAGTTCATTCACTTTGGCTACAACTATATCACGGCGTCCCCAGGCCATGGTGGCTGCCAGGAAACCGGCGATCTCCTGATCGCGTTTATCATTAAAAGCGTGCATAAACTGAACCGGATCTTTTGGTATATAATCAGGCTGTTCAACCCTGTCGTTGATGTGGTCGAGGAGCGGCTTGAGTTCAAAAAGAGCAGATTTCGAACGTTTTCGCAGATGGGGCTTTTCAGGCATCAGATCAACCCGTTATTATCCTTGTTGTTCAGCGTTAAAAGTTTGTTGATCAGCACTTTGTTCGCTTTTGGAAAGGGATACTCATCAATCTCATCAAGCGTGACCCATTTTAGGTCGGTGCTGGATTTTGGTTTGGGCGTTCCGCTTTTGATGGTGCACCAATAGGCGTGGAGAGTAATTTTAAAGTGGGAATATGCGTGTTTCAGATCCATAAATTTATCACCAACATCAACCGTCACGCCCAATTCTTCATGGAGTTCGCGTTCCACCGTCCTTTCTATAGATTCGCCCTTCTCCTTTTTTCCGCCCGGAAACTCCCATAGCCCGCCAAGCATGGCATCGTCGGGTCGAAGCGCTATCAATAGTCTTCCGTAATCATTTTTTATTAAACCGACACCAATATGATGATGGGGGACTTTCTTTCGGGGAGATTTATATGGGATGACGTCTGTTTCCGCAGTCTTATAGGCAAGGCAGTCTATTGAAAGCGGACAGCTTTCACACTCCGGATTTTTCGGCGTACAGACAGTTGCGCCCAGTTCCATTACGGCTTGGTTAAAATCGCCGGGAGAATCTTCAGGTATAAGTGAATCAGCAATCTCCTGAATGTCACTTTTTACCCCCGATTTTCTGACATCATCTTTGATGCCAAAGTAGCGGCTAAATACCCGGATAACGTTTCCATCCACGACCGCTTGCTGCCTGTTGAAAGCGATACTGCTGATAGCCGCCGCGGTGTATGGTCCAATTCCCTTCAGATTCAAGAGTTCGCTGTAGGAATCGGGAAATTCTGAGCTATATCCACTCACAACATCCTTTGCAGCCTGATGCATATTTCGAGCCCTGGAATAGTAGCCGAGTCCTTCCCAGATTTTGAGAACGGTTTGCTGAGGCGCACCGGCAAGTATATCAACAGTCGGGAATTTTTTCAGGAAGCGTTCGTAGTAAGGAATAACCGTGCTGACCTGAGTTTGCTGAAGCATGATTTCCGAAATCCATATTTTATACGGGTCGGAGGTTTGCCGCCAGGGCATAGTACGTTTATTTTTTTCAAACCAATCGAGCAGGGCGGTAAGGGGGAAATCGGTCACTATAAATCAACGCCGTTTTCAGTGTCTTCTGTTTCTATGTCCGTCATTTCTATCACCTGCATGTTGTAATCCTGAGATGCCGCTGCACCAAACTGATCGGTGGCAATAACCCTGAACTGATGATCTCCAACCTGGCGAATGGTAGGTTCCCAGCTGAATACGCCGGTCTGCTCGTTGAGCGATGCTCCGTTCGGCAAATCAACGCCAAGATAACGAATAAGCTCAGGGTGAGTGCCGTCTGGATCAAATGCAGAAATTTTTAGCTCAAATCGCTCATTAGCGGGTAAAGACTGCATCCTGGATGGAGCAAACCGCGGGGGGGAGTTGAAAGGCTTCACATCCACCGTAAATGATGTTTGTGTGTTTCTTCCCCTGGGAGTGGTGGCTGTAACGGAGACTTGGTGGCGGCCTGTACTAGAAGCGCCAGGCTGCCAGAATAGCGAGCTGCCCCGGACCCGTATGCCATCAATCGAGCTGTTAACGCTCAAAGTTATATCTGACACATTTCCTGGATATCCCAAGATTTTAATAGGCTGTAATAGCGGCTTGGGAAAGGGCAGGCTAACCGTTTCAATCGGTTGAATTGAAAACGGCTGGTTGTCAGAAGCAGATTGTTCGCCGGATAAAGATTCTTCAGGAGATCGCAGAACGGGAAAAATGGAATTAAATTCTGTGATATAAAAACGGTTTTTATTGACGGTAAAGTAGTTTCCGGCACGCTCGTTTTGCTTCCACTGAGTGAGATCATCACCAAGAACTCCAACCCAGAGTTGACCGCTGGTACTTCGAATAATGACTTCCTCCATCCAGAACGAGATATCATCAATCGGATGACCCAATTCATTTTGTAACCTGGTCTGGCCGTTTGAGTCAATCAAATAAATATTCCCGTCATTGTCTGCTCCGATTAGCTCGTTGTCGGCAAAGAAAATTTTATCAACAGACTCTTCAAGTTCCACACTCTCTTCTATTATAAGCTGATCTTCAGTTGAGTTGAATTGGTAAATATCAATCTGCCTGTTATCACTTAATACATAGAGAAAACGATTGGCATCGGAGGCCAGATCATTTACGATACGCCCCTCGAACCGGTCAGGGTCAACACCTGCAGGTTCAGTGTCGACGCTTTCAGGGGTTTGAAGACTCAGGGATCCCAGCGAGCCATTTCTCATGACGATGTAAAGATTGTTTCCGATCCTGCGTGTGGAAACAGGTACATCAGGCAATACGGTAGAGGAATAAACACCAAGGACTGAAGTTGGCTCAATGACGGTTAATCGCCTGGAATTGCCATAGAGATAGGCAAAACGGATATCGGCATGGAGGCGATTTCCCCTGCGCTGCATGCCTGTTGATGTGTAGAGCCACTGCAGTGAATCGGGATAGGCACGGTAAACAACCAATCCTTCAGATTCAGATAGCACGTACAAATGTGCTTCGGAGCTTTCAATATCCAAAATATCGGGAATTTCCATTTCCCTTGTGATATCATGGTTATACTGAGCAGTGACCTCCGAGCCGCAAGTGAAAAAAATGAGCAGTAGAGTTGCCTTCAAAAGATTGTTCATGAAATCAGAGCCATTTATGTTTTTTATACCAGTGAAGGGTTCGCGAGATTCCTTCTTCAAGTGATATTTTTGGTTGGTAACCCAGTTCCTTCTCAGCTTTTTGAGTGCTGCAGGTCCACTCCAGAACCATTTCCCGGGCTTTCTCACGGTTTACAACGGGATATGAACCAAATAATGTTGCAGTTGTTTCAATAAACCCCGCAACTTTTTTTACGGCTGCGGGTGGGATTTTTAGAGATATACTTTTCTTGCCAAACACGGTATCTGCTATTTCCTTGATCTCCTGCCAGCAGGTAATTTGTCCGGATATAAAATAGGTATGAATTCCTTTTCTCGAGTCGGCTGCTGCTTTTACGATACCATCGACCATATCGGACACATAAACCATAGATAATTTAGGTTTCCGGCCATCGCCAACGATCGGTGTTATCCCGAATTTCATCAGTTTGAAAAGCGTATAAATTTGATCTTCTCGCGGGCCATATACCGCCGGCGGACGGAGAATTTTAACAGACATTTCATCATTTACTGTCTTACGGATCATCTTTTCCATAAGCCATTTCGATTTCCCATACATACTTACCGGCTCCATGGGATCGGATTCCATTTTGGGAGCTCCGTTGCTTGGACCGGCGGCTGCAAGTGAAGAGAGAACTACAATATTGGATACACCAGCCTGTTCTGCCACGCGGAGCAGGTTTTCAGTGGCATCAACATTGGCCCGATTGAACTCTTTCTGTGTCGGTGCAGAAACAACACCTGCAAGATGATATAAGGTATCAACACCTGTGAGTGCTTCCCGGAGTGCCGTTATTGAACTCAAATCACCGTGGATACGGGTGTAGGGTTTACTTGCAAGCCACTTTTCACGATTTCGAACCAGGCACCGCACCTCCGAGTAATCAGCAGAATTCATCAAAGACTCAGCAAGATGACTGCCAATAAACCCGGTTCCACCGGTAACAAATGCTTTCATTTAATTGTATATTATTTGGCTGGTTAAAGACCGAGTATCTTCCTAAGATACAAAGTAGAACATTGTATAGAAAACGACATGAGTCATTTGAAGGTTGCCTTATTTACCGGCAATTACAATCATATTCGCGATGGAGTATCCCTAACTTTAAATAAGTGGGTCTCATTCTTAATTGAAAATAACGCGGATGTACTCGTTTTTGGTCCTACAGTCGAAAACCCGGATGTGGATCATGTAGGAGAGCTTTCGGCTGTTCCATCAATCCAAATGCCCGGGAGACCTGAGTACAGGATTACCACAGGGTTCCCAGATAAAAACAGGGAACAACTTGAGAAATTCCAACCCGATATTGTTCACATTGCCACGCCGGATATTCTTGGATTCAAAGCTTTAAAGTGGGCAGTCAAATCAGGTGTGCCTATCGTTTCCTCTTATCATACGCACTTTACCAGCTACCTTAAATACTACAATCTGGGATTTATTGAAAAAATTGGATGGACGTATTTACGCTGGTTTTACAAACATTGTGAGCAGATTTATGTGCCTACAAAATCGATGGCGGCAGAGCTCAGAGAGAAAGATATTGGACGTACATCCGACTCTTTAAAGATTTGGGCAAGAGGGGTTGATACCGACCAATTCAATCCGTCTAAACGAGACTTAGACTGGCGAAAAAAAATGGGGTT
Organism: Rhodohalobacter sp. 8-1; assembly: GCF_038150125.1. Classification (NCBI taxonomy): domain Bacteria; kingdom Pseudomonadati; phylum Balneolota; class Balneolia; order Balneolales; family Balneolaceae; genus Rhodohalobacter; species Rhodohalobacter sp. 8-1. Next base: position 30,656 of record NZ_JBBVMF010000007.1, read on the forward strand.
TAAAGATAACGATATTGTATTTACATTTGTGTCGCGGCTAGTGTGGGAGAAGAATCTTAAGTTGTTTGCAAGTGTAGTAAGTAAGCTTCAGGAAAAATATCCCAGTGTTAGGTCAATGATTGTTGGCGACGGACCGGCACGCGAAGAGCTGGAGGAGATGGCACCAGCCACGAAATTTACCGGGTTCTTGAAAGGAGACGAACTGGCGTGCGCCTATGCCAGCAGTGATGTATTCTTCTTTCCTTCCGATACAGAAACATTTGGAAACGTTACTCTTGAAGCGATGGCATGCGGACTTCCGTGCCTTGTTGCAGATGCCCAGGGGAGTAAATCCCTTGTCGATCATGGTGAAAACGGCTATCTTGTGCCGGTTGAAAACGAAACGGGTTTTTTTTCGTATGCTGAAAAACTTGCAAAAGATGAGATGCTAAGGATTAAGCTTGGAGACAGTTCATTGGAAAAAGCGATGAACTATACCTGGGAAAAAATTAACTCAGATTTACTGAACCACTACATGGAAGTTCTTGAAATTAGCAGAGAGAATTAAAGATTCTAATGTAACAGTTTTGTCTCATCACCGTTTATGTAGGTTAGATTTGATCAGAATCACCTGGAGAATTTGTTTCCAGCGATGAAATTTATCAAAAATATCTGAATTAATTTATGTCGCTGAGGGTTTAATTGTGCCAAACAAGCCAAATCAGTACACTGCAAATTTTGTTATTTGCAAATAATTAGATTTTTTAATTGAAAGATAGATAGCCAGTTGCCGGTGTTAAGCTTTTGTTAATTTGATGGAACCTTAATACTCGGTATATTCGTTGTTTCCAAAAGTTTAAATTAAAGTTTTGTAATGGGCCAACCTGAAGCCGATACACAACAATACCAATCGATTTTTAAAAAAGCCCACGATTTCACGAAGGCTGATGAAATTAAAAAAATGGGGCTCTACCCCTATTTCAAACCTCTTCAGGCTACGGACGGCTCAACGGTACAAATAGATGGCCGCGAAGTCATTATGGCCGGGTCCAATAATTACCTGGGCCTCACAAACGATCCCCGGACTATCAAGGCCGCACAGGATGTACTCTCTGTTTATGGAACAGGCTGCACCGGATCACGATATTTAAATGGTACACTCGATCTCCATTTAGAGCTTGAAGAAAAGCTTGCAAAATTTATGGGTAAAGACTCATGCGTACTTTTTAGTACAGGTTACCAAACCAATGAAGGATCTATCCAAACGATTGCAGGTAGAAACGATATTATTTTTTCCGATCGCGACAACCACGCCTGTATTGTTGTGGGCACACAGGTCTCAAATGCAAAAACTGTGCGATTTCGGCATGATGATATGGATCATCTGCGCAGTATGATTGCGAAATCTGATCCGGATGCAGGCAAGATAATTGTTACCGATGGTGTATTCTCCATGTCGGGTGTTATTGCAAACATTCCTGAACTTGTGGATATAGCTAAAGAATACAATGCTGGTTTGTATGTTGATGACGCTCATGCAATCGGGGTTATCGGAGATGGTGGGCGCGGCTCCGCATCAGTCTTTAATCTGCTGGATGAAGTGGACCTTATTAGCGGAACATTTTCAAAATCATTCGCTTCTCTTGGAGGTTTTTTGGTGGGTGATCGTGAAGTGATTGAATATATTCGTCATCACTCTCCCGCACACATATTTAGTGCAAGTATGCCCCCGGCTAACGTGGCAACTGTGCTTAAATCACTCGAAATTTTACAGGAGGAACCCTGGCGGCTGGAAAGGCTGGATAAGATTTCTAATTACATGCGCACAGAACTCAGAAATCTCGGATTTAATGTATGGTCGAGTCAAACTCCAATCATCCCCGTGGTTATTGGTGATATGTTCGACTGCTTTAAGTTCTGGAAAGAATTATTTGAAGAAGGCGTGTATTCAAACGCCGTTGTGCCTCCGGCAGTGCCAAAAAATCAATCACTGCTCCGCACCAGTTACATGGCAACGCATACCGATGAGCAGCTCGACAGAATTTTAAGCGCCTTCAAGAAAGTAGGTCTCAGACAAGGAATCATTGATAATAACGGCCGCTCACTGATCGGCGAATCGTAATTATTGTGAATAAACAAGCCAATACAGATGCCATCTCTGTAGTCGATTCAAAAGAAGAGAAGAAAGAATTTTTAGAGTTCCCCTACCGGCATTATCAGGATGACGAGTACTGGGTGCCGCCACTACGTATTGAGCAGAAAAAGCTGATTGATACGGAGAACAATCCTTTCTATGAAAATGCTGATATAGAGCTCTTTCTTGTTTATAATAATGAAGAACTTGTTGGGCGCATTGCGGCTATTATCGATCATCGCTATAACGATTATCATAACACCAAAACCGGGTTCTTTGGTTTTTTTGAATGCATTAACCGTGAGCGTACGGCCAGGCTGATGTTTCAAATGACTGAAGAATGGCTCCGCTCAAGAGGTATGAATGAGATAATGGGCCCTACTAATCCCGGAATGATGGATGAAATTGGAATTCTTGTTGAAGGATTCCAGAAATATCCGTCCATTCTTATGCCCTATCACAAAGAATATTATGATCTCCTTCTGAAATCTGTTGGCCTGGAGAAGGCTATGGATCTTCTTACATATGAAGTAAATCAGGATAATGTAGACCGTGAACGAATGAACCGCGCGGTAGAAATTGTAAAACGAAGAATTCCAAACATCAGTATTCGTAAAATCCGCCTGAATAAAATCAAGCAGGAGATCAAAATTATTCAGGAAATATTTAATGAAGCCTGGAAAGATAACTGGGGATTCATTCCGTTATCTGAAGCTGAATTCATGTACCTCGCAAAAGATTTGAAATCTGTTGTGGATGATAAATATGCTCATATTGCGGAAGTAGATGGCCAGCCAGTTGCTTTTTCGATAGCCTTGCCCGACTACAACCAGATCCTTAAAAACATGAATGGAAAACTCTTTCCATTCGGACTCCTAAAGATACTTTGGAACCGCAGGAAAATTACCCGCATCAGAACAGCGTTGATGGGCGTAATCCCTGAATACCAAGGGAAGGGGATTGACGCACTTTTACATAGAGAATCAATTGAAAACGGCCTGAAGTACAACAAATATGCTTCAGAAATCGGATGGATTCTTGAAAGCAATGTTCAGATGAACCGGGTTGCCGAGAAAATTGGTGGCGAGCATGACAAAACCTACCGAATGTACCGGAAATCGCTCTGAAACGGTTCCCCCACTTTTCTGATTGAGTCTCAAATATCGTATATTCAGGTCTAAGAAAAACCTGAATTAAGTATTTGAGATTATGAGTGAATTTCGAGTAGAAAAAGATTCGATGGGTGACGTAAAGGTACCAAAAAATGCCTATTACGGTGCCCAGACACAGAGAGCTTTTGACAATTTTCCGGTAAGTGGTATTCGCTTCAGCCGTGAATTTATTGCTGCACTTGGCCAGGTTAAGAAAACCGCCGCAAAAGTAAACGCCGATCTTGGTCTTCTCGACAAAGAAATATCATCCGCTATCCAAAAAGCAGCCCAGGAAGTATCTGACGGGAATTTTGATGAGGACTTTGTTGTGGATATTTTTCAGACCGGTTCCGGTACTTCCACAAACATGAACGCTAATGAGATTATTTCCCGGCGTGCTAACGAACACTATTCCGGAGAAAATGGCCCGATCCATCCTAACGATCATGTAAATTTTGGACAGAGTTCAAACGATGTAATTCCCACATCTATAAGAGTGGCGTCGGCTAAAGCTGTCACTGAGAACCTGATCCCTTCCCTGAGCCATCTTCACGAAACCTTTCTTAACAAAGCTGAAGAGCTAAAAGATGTTGTGAAAACGGGTCGCACCCATCTTATGGACGCAATGCCGGTTACTATGAAACAAGAGCTCAGCGGATATGCCCGTCAAGTAGAACTTGGTATTGACAGGCTTAATTCGGCACTTATCAGAATTCGGGAACTGCCTCAGGGAGGGACTGCTGTAGGAACAGGATTAAATACGCATCCGGACTTTGGGAAGCAGTTTGCCGCTGAAATTTCCGAGGCAACAGGAATCGATTTTAAAGAAGCCGAAAATCATTTTGAAGCCCAGGCTACTGTGGACGCCCCAGTGGAACTAAGTGGCCAGCTGAAGACAATTGCGGTTGGTATGATGAAGATTGGTAACGATTTCCGCTGGATGAATTCAGGACCGAATAGCGGGATTGGAGAAATTGAGCTCGAGGCCCAGCAGCCGGGTTCGTCTATCATGCCGGGCAAAGTAAATCCGGTAATGGAAGAATCTCTGACAATGGTTGCTGCACAGATAATAGGCAATGATGCTGCCATCACAGTCGGTGGTCAGTCAGGTAATTTTGAGCTGAATGTAATGTTACCACTGGTTGCTCATAACCTGCTTGAATCGATAAAAATATTGGGTAATTCGGTGAAGAATTTTGCTGAACGATCGGTGAAAGGATTCAAGGTAAAAGAGGATCGTATTAAAGAACTGGTAGGTAAAAATCCCATTCTCGTAACAGCTCTCAATCCACTGATTGGATATGACAAAGCTGCAAAAATCGCTAAAAAAGCATTCGCTGAAGATCGTGCGGTAATGGATGTGGCAAGAGAAATGACAGATCTTACAGATGACGAACTGAAGAACGCCTTGGAACCATTAAATATGACAAAAGGCGGCTTCATGGAGTAGAAAAGCGGTTTTATAATCGATTGCTCTTTGGTTTATCTATCGGAAGACCTTATTATTAGTCCGCCAAATTGGACAGTTCGAAGAAACGTGCGTGGTAATGAATTCTTAAAGGAATTATGAGTACAACAAAGGAAAAGCGTAAGACGAAATATTCTAAAAAAAAGGCGGAAGAAATTCTGAGTGACTACAGAATCGCTTGGCTGAGTCGGCATGTGTCGTACCTTGGAAGAAAAGAAGTGCTGACAGGAAAAGCTAAGTTTGGGATTTTCGGTGACGGAAAGGAATTGCCACAAATTGTGATGGCAAAATATTTCAAAAAAGGAGATTTCAGAGCCGGCTATTATCGTGATCAGACATTTATGATGGCCATTGACGGGCTCAAAATTGAGGAGTTTTTTGCTCAGCTTTATGCTAATCCGAATGTGGAAGAGGACCCGAATTCCGGAGGGCGCCAGATGAATTCACATTTTGCTACACGGCTTCTGAACGAAGATGGCAGCTGGAAACCTCAAACCGAGATGAAAAATACAGCGGCTGACTTGTCACCAACAGCCGGCCAGATGCCAAAACTTCTGGGGCTCGCCCAGGCGTCTAAAGTGTACCGACAGAGTGATGAACTTGGAAAACGAACGAATTTTACGAATCAGGGAAACGAAGTGGCTTGGGGTACAATTGGAGATGCAAGTACATCTGAAGGCCATTTTTGGGAGACAATGAATGCGGCCGGCGTTCTCCAGGTTCCCATGATTGTTTCGGTTTGGGATGATGGTTATGGCATTTCGGTATCAAAAAAATACCAGACCATCAAAGAAAGTATATCCAAAGCACTGCGGGGCTTTAAGCGAACAAAACGTCAGCCCGGCATTGAAATTATTACGGCGAAGGCGTGGGATTACCAGGAACTTATTGATGCATATGAAGAGGCGGAAAGGGTAGCTCGTGAAGAACATGTTCCGGTTCTTGTGCATGTTCAGGAAGTTACGCAGCCACAAGGGCACTCGACATCAGGCTCGCATGAACGGTATAAAGAAGAAGACCGCCTTGAGTGGGAAGAGAAACATTGCTGCAATCGCAAATTCCGATCCTGGATTTTATCAGAAGATATTGCCACAGAAGAAGAGCTTGATAAGATAGAAGAAGAGACCAAAGAGGAAGTGAAGGCTAAGCAGAAAAAAGCCTGGAAATCTTTTCAGGAACCCATTTTACGCCAAAAAGAGGATCTTAATAATAAGCTAAGCAACTTAATTGACTCCCATCCTGAGTTTTCAATACTCAGTAAATATAAAGATGAGCTGAAGCGTAAAACAAGACCCTATCGCAGAGATATTATTTCACTAGCGCGCAAAGCACTGACTGAGCTGAGGGGTAAAGATTCCGAGGCGATCAGGGATTTTAGAATTTGGCTAAAAGACCTTGTTGATAAAAACCGCGAACTGTATGATTCCCATCTGTACAGTGAGTCAAACCGCTCCCCTCTGCTTGTTGATGAGGTGAAACCTACCTACCCAAATGATGCTAAACGCGTTGACGGGAGGGTAGTACTGCGCGATAATTTTGATGTTTTATTTGATCAGTATCCTGAAGTAATGGTCTTTGGCGAAGATGCGGGGCAGCTGGGAGATGTGAATCTCGGCCTTGAGGGCATGCAGGAAAAGTATGGCAAAATGCGCGTGTCTGATACGGGAATTCGTGAAGCTACGATACTTGGCCAGGGCATTGGCCTTGCTCTTCGAGGCCTTCGCCCGATTGCTGAGATTCAGTATCTCGATTACTTGCTCTATTGCTTTCAGGGTTTGAGCGATGATTTGGCTACACTTCGGTATCGAACCCATGGCGGCCAGGCAGCACCCGTTATTGTTCGTACAAGAGGGCACCGGCTTGAGGGGATCTGGCACGCCGGGTCACCGATGGGCGTTATTCTTGGCGGGCTTAGAGGCATACATGTTTGCGTTCCCAGTAATTTGACGGACGCTGCCGGGTTTTACAATACTCTGCTTAAAGGCGATGACCCTGCACTGATAATAGAGCCGTTAAATGCGTACCGTCTGAAAGAAAAGCTTCCTGAAAATCTTGGTGAATTTACGGTTCCCCTTGGAATCCCATCCATCAAAGAGAAAGGTGATGATATCACGGTAGTTTCATACGGATCTACGCTGAATCTTGTTCACTCTGTTTTACCGGATCTAAAAGACGCAGATATATCTGTGGAGCTAATCGATGTGAGAACGCTTCTTCCGTTTGATCGAAACCAAATGATTCTGGAATCTCTGAAAAAGACGAATCGAATTCTATTTGTTGATGAAGACGTTCCCGGCGGGGCAACGGCGTATATGATGCAGCAGGTCATCGGCAAGCAAAAAGGGTACTATCATCTTGATTCAGAAGCAAAATGCCTGTCCTCGAAAGCGCACAGAACCGCCTACGCAAGCGATGGTGATTATTTCACCAAGCCTAATGCCGAGGATATTTTTGAGACGATCTATGGGATGATGAGCGAAGCGGATGTTTCAAAATATCCACCGTTGATTTGATTCAATGTATTTTGAGTTTCACTCCTGCTAAAGGAGTGCAAACCTAAGGCGTAAAACTAACTTGTACCAAAGGAATCGACCACTAAGCATTGTGAGTAGAATCCTTTAAAAAAGGGGGATTCCGGATCGTAGTTCGAAATGAATATTAAAAGTGGCTTTGTGCTTTAGATATTCCTTCAGCGGAAAGCCTTCTTAAAGAATGATCCAGTCAAGGAATATGAAAATCCAGATAAGCGGCAGGTAAGCGAAAGAGGAGAACATCACTCCCTTCGCCGTTGAAATGTCGCGCTGGATGGCAAATTTGAGGCCGTAATAAAGAAATGCAGCCGTTGAGAGGAGCGATCCTGAGAGATAAATCCAACTCACGAGATCCATCACAAAAAGTTTATAAACTGTAGGGAAAAGGATCAGCATGGGTAGAATGACCCAAATCGCGGCTTTAATTCCTTTCCGATCATTTTTTGGCAACATTTTAAATCCTGCGTGCTCATAGTCCTTTTTGCAAACCCAGGCTATGGCAACAACGTGGGGCACCTGCCAGCAGAAAACAATACCGAATAGGATCCACATACCGTGTTCAAGAACTGTTCCGGAGGCAGCCGCCCATCCACCGACAACCGGTAACGCACCGGGTACAGCACCCACAAATACGTTAAGAGCCGAAATGCGTTTCAAAGGTGTATAGGCAAACAGGTAAATGATGGTGGTGGCCAGGGAAACAATACCCGCTACAACATTAACCATGGCCAGGAGATAAGCAAGTCCGGCAAATATCAGAACGGTTGAAAAAATAAATCCGTTTTGAGAGCTGATTCTGGAATCGGGCAGGGGCCGGCTGCTTGTGCGATGCATCAATCCGTCGAGCCCGCGTTCCATAAACATATTATGTGCAGATGTGCCGGCCGCAATCAGGTAAGTGCCCAACAACGCATGAAACATCAGTACATAGTTCAGCGAGCCGGCTGAGCCCATGATAAAACCGATGAGCATGCTTGCTACAACACTCAATGTTATACCGGGCTTCGTAAGCTCGTAATAATCTTTTAAAGTGTCGGTAAAAAACTTTACCGAGCCCGATTGTGTACTTGTTGTTTCCATAAAACTAGTTATAAATGACAGCCTTAAATTTAAACTTTTTCAGCGTGATATGTTACCTTAATATCTGCTTCAAATTGGCGCCGTATAATTGGGCTTCAAAAGACTGAGCGGAGATAATGTCATTAATATTTGTGAATACTGAATGAAACTTAACTTATATCAAAAAACGGCAATCACGACGGTTATTGCCACATTGGTACTTATTTTAATAGGCGGCTTGGTTCGTGCTGCCGGGGCCGGGTTAGGATGTCCGGATTGGCCGCAATGTTTTGGTATGTGGATTCCTCCGACAAGCGCCGCTGAACTTCCGCCGCAGTATGATGCATCTCTTTTTAATCCTATTCATACATGGCTGGAGTATATAAACCGTCTGGTCGGTGTGCTCATTGGATTTCTTATAACGCTTACGTTTGTGTTTTCTTTCAAATATCGTAAAACAGATCCGGTTGTAACGATCTCTTCAGGAATTGCATTTCTTCTTGTGCTTGTACAGGGATGGCTGGGTGGACAGGTTGTGAAGTCCGGGCTTAGCGCCGGTATGATTACGATCCACATGATTCTGGCAATGATCATCGTAAACACGCTTCTATTTGCATCATTCCGTGCTATGAACGATCGGCTATCTACCCGATTGCTTCCAAAAACGAAGAAGTTATTGCTCATTGTTTCAGGAGCTATTTTGTTTGTTACTCTTGTGCAGTTGGTTCTGGGCACACAAGTACGGGAATCGATAGATGTGGCAAAAAACGTGCTCGAACTCCCGAGAGAACAGTGGATAAACACATCGGATTTACTGTACGTTGTGCACCGAAGTTTTTCCTGGATTGTGGTTATCTTGGCTGTTTATCTGCTTTATGTGAATAAAAAAAGAGATGTCCCCGGCCGTCTAAAAAATATTGGATATGCGATTTTCGGCCTGATCATACTGCAAATGTTCCTGGGTCTTGGAATGGAACGTCTGAATATTCCCGGCACCCTACAGCTTCTCCACCTCGTGAGTGTATCTGTGTTAATCTGTGCGGAATTTTTGTTTATGCTGATCGTTGGATTTTCACGTGATAAAGATCAGGGGCCGGCAAATTCAACAAAAGCAGCATCTTAATTGGTTTGATAAGAGTCATATTTACTTAAGAGGCAGGGCGGATGATATTGGGACCTACAATTTCTCCAGAAGTTTATTCAGAAATAGATTTACCTCTCTGAGATCCTTTTTGAGGTGCAGAGGGAGATCTTCAGTTCTAATACCCTCGGTTTCGGGTTCACCCTCTTCAATGATTTTTTTGGCACCTGCAGTACTGTACTTTTTTGTCTGGATGAGATCTTTCAAACGGAGGACGAATGTAAGGTCTTCTTCGCGGTAAGTACGATTTCCAGCTTTATTCTTTCTTGGTGAAAGATCATCAAAAATTGTTTCCCAGTACCGTAAAACGTGGGGTTCAATGGCTGTAATTTCGCTAACTTCACCAATTGAGTAATAGAGTTTCTTCATAGCACTGAAATCTGTTATTTTCTTTTTGATCATCCCGGGACGATAGAATGAAAATATTCTAAAGAATATGCAAGGCATTGGCTAAACAAAATACAGATAAAACAGTTAAAAGATCTGGCAGTGATTTGGAAATTAGTATTGTGATCCCTCTTCTCAATGAGAGAGATTCATTGCGTGAGCTAACAGGTCGAATAGATAAGGCTCTCAATAAATTCACTTACGAAATACTTTTTATTGATGATGGTTCGGATGACGGTTCCTGGGATGTAATTGAATCTCTCAGCGAATCTGACAACTCCGTAAAAGGGATTAAACTCCGCCGCAACTATGGGAAAAGTTCTGCTTTGCAGGCGGGATTTGTTGAAGCATCCGGCCGCTACATTGTAACAATGGACGCTGATCTGCAGGATGACCCATTTGAAATACCATCAATGATTCAAAAGCTCAAGGACGGAGCCGATCTCGTAAGCGGCTGGAAAAAAGTCAGGCATGACCCGGTATCGAAAACAGTGCCGTCTCGCTTTTTTAATGCCGTGACGCGGTGGACCACCGGCATCAACCTTCATGATTTTAATTGTGGACTGAAAGCCTATAGAAAGGAAGTAACGGAGCATATTCACCTTTATGGAGAGCTCCACCGATACGTTCCCCTTTTAGCAAAATGGCAGGGTTTCAGTAATATTGAAGAGCAGGAAGTAAAACATCATCCGCGAAAATACGGCCGTACGAAATTTGGGTTATCACGGTTTATGCACGGGTTCCTGGACTTGGTAACTTTGCTGTTTGTGCATCGGTACATGCAGCGCCCCATGCATTTCTTCGGATCTATCGGGGTGATCCTTACATTACTTGGAATAGCAATAAATGCGTATATCGCTATACTGAAGATATTTTTTGGACAGCCGATAGGCGATCGGCCCCTTCTGTTTTTGGGAATTCTGCTGGTCGTGATCGGCGTACAGTTTTTCTCCATCGGTTTCCTGGGTGAGATGGTCAACAAAAACCGGGTGCACAAATATATGCCCGGAATTGAGGAAAAGGCTGGTTTATGAGCAAAATTGAGTACGATCCGGTTAAGGACAAATTTTCGGCAATTATCAAGAATTCCCGGGTGTTGCGTAGGATCTTTTACTTCCTTTTGGATCTGTTTTTTCTGAGAAGCTGGCATATCCGACGTATGATCAAGCGAGCCGGGGAGGCGTTGGATCAAAAAGGAGAGTGGAAACTGCTGGATGCGGGCTGTGGATTTGGTCAGTACGATAGGTTTATTCTCAGCTGCTTTGATAACGTGACGGTTGATTCGGTAGATGTAAAAAAAGATTACCTGCGCGATAATGAGCATTATTTTGAAGATGAGATTAAGCGCGGAGAGGTCCAATTTTATTATGCGGATCTGCTACAGTTTGACGCCGATAAAACGTTTGATATGGCAATCTGTATTGATGTACTTGAACATATTGAAGAGGACGTTAGGGTGATGGAAAATATCAGCAAACATTTAAAACACGGCGGATATTTTTTGATGCATTCCCCATCTCACTACTCAGAAGAAGATGGCGATGAGGATGATTCGTTTGTAGGGGAGCACGCCCGCCCCGGTTACTCCAAAGAAGAGATTTCAGATAAACTGAAACAGGCAGGATTAGAGCCGAAAAGAGTCCATTACACCTACGGATTCTGGGGGCATAAAGCGTGGGTTCTGTCCGTAAAATGGCCGATGATATGGTTTAACAAACTGGGGCTGTTTGCGGCCATTCCGCTGCTGATTTATTATCCTGTTGTGATGCCTTTTTGCCTGCTGATGAACCTGGCCGATCTGTACACTAAAAACGAAAAGGGAAACGGGATTTATGCCCTTGCCAGAAAGGCATAAAATTGAACGTAGACATGGCATTTCTCAGGATGAATAAACCGGAATTAACCGGGAATCTGTTTGTGGTTTTTGATTATGCAAAACGATAGGAGTGCAAAAATGCCATGTCTCATTGGACCTTGCACTACACTTTCAGACATGATATTTTTAAAGATTGGAAAGCTGGAAAATCCTGAAAGTCTAATTGTAGCATTTCATCATGTAAAACAATGTAAGCACAGAAATGCCATGTCTCGTTCAGATTTTTGAAAGACTTCAGTCTAAGTCCATGGATTTATGACAACAATTCCACACTCCAGGAAATCGTCAACATTTCTTGTTGCAACTGTTGCTCCTCTTGAATGAGCAATCGCCGCAATCTGGGCATCGAACTGGCTTATCGGTTTGCCAATAGCTCTTCTTTTTGATGCGATGGATGCGTAAGACTGTGCTGCATTTGAATCGAAAGGCAGCACACGCCCCTTAAGATCTGTATTGAAAATTTGCAGAACGGCACTCTGAAGTTCTGATTTTCTCTTTCCTTTTGAGATAATCGATACTCCGTATAAAATTTCTGCTTCTACAATAGCAGAGGTGAAAAGCGACATTTTCGGATAAGAAGACACCCAGTTGACGACATTCTGATCAGGAGCGGGCCTCATTAATTCGGATATGACGTTTGTGTCTAAAAGAATCATTTAACTGAAATCAGCAGGTTTTCGAATGTCATCTCTCTGCAGGTCAGGTAGTTCAATTCCTCCGAAGGGAGCCATTCGTTCGCGAATTGAATCTGCCAGGTTCTCAGGTTCTTTATCATCTTGTGCAATCGCAGATTTCAGAATATTTCGTACCTCTTCCTCCATCGACCGTCCATGCTTCGCTGCCCGTATTTTCAACTCGGATTTCAGATCTCTATCAAGATTCCTGATCGTGATACTTGCCATAATAGTTCAATTAGATTACAATGAGATCAACGCATGCAATGATTGCAATATTGGAAATCAAATCAAAATTTCCAAGTGGTAACATAATCAGACATGGCATTTCTCAGGATGAGTAACTTTTCAACAAAACCGTAAAGCCTGCTAATGGAGTTTAATCATGAAAAACGAGTGGAGTGCAGAAATGCTATGTCTTGTTGTGGCTTTCAATGCTATCTCAGACATAGCATTTCTCATGACTGGTAAGCTGAATCAGTACAGAGAAATCTGCATATGGTGTTTTGTTTTATGAGAGGGGTGGATGCTCAGAAATGCCATGTCTCGCTGGGGCGTTGCCGGATCATCCTTGTAACTGCATCACTCATTGAAGAATAACATTTCATCCACCTCCTGGACCATCCGCCAGGAGAGCGTTGTGGTGTCGAACACCAGGTGAAAAAATCGCTGGGTTTCCGTTTTCACCACATAGTGATAGTGCACTCCCTTTCCGACGCGCTCCTTATGCATCTGCCGGATTTGCCGGATGTGAAACTGCTCTCCTTTAGGTGTCTCAAACCTGTAAGGGGTGATGTGGTATTTTAGCTTTGGGTTCGAGAACCCTCGTACCACGTTTAGTACATTGATTGGTGGGTATTTTTCCTTGTCCATAAACTCCTCCATTAAGGAAAAGTAAGTTTACACATATATCACACATATATCAATGTAAATTTTAGCGAATGGACCTGCAAGACCGCGAACGCAGAGAGCTGCTGGCAGAGTCCGTAGAGCGGTATCGCCGACCCGCTCTCTATACGCCCTCGATTAGCATAAATTTCTGAATAGGGATGGGCTTTCGAATACGATCAGGTATAAAAAGCCACATTGCCGTTGAATATGGTTTTCCTTCTCGGATCAGGCGACCTGGGCTACGGAAGGTGTGCCGTCCGTTTCACGGACTCATGTTAAGACTCAATCGCCGTTCACCCCACATTTAAACGTGGGGCTATGAAGGATCGTCCCTTTCGGGACTCTGGTCAGCCGGTTAATGGATTCGGGCCTTAGCAACTCATCCAATGATGGGAAGTCAGTGTGGATGAGGTTCTTCATCAGATGAATTGTGCGAGCTATACACCAACCATGATACAGAACTGAGAGGTTAATAGACCAAGGACCTGCAAGACCGCGAACGCAGAGAGCTGCGGGCAGAGTCCGCAGAGCGGTGTCACTGACCCGCTTTAGGACCCTCTCCCGTCCTCTTCCGCCGGGAGTCGGACTTGACCAGTCTTCGGTAAAAAACGCACTCCGCATGGAAAAGAACTCTCTGCAGTAATGGTTTGGTTTTCTGTTGATTAGCGTCGGGGTGAGAAAAACATGGTATATCTCTTCAATCCACTTTCAAAAATCGATGTTATGATTTTCTTCCACCCCATACTTCGGCTCAGCCTGTGACAGACATACTATGTTTCATTTATGAGCTGATAGAAACCATAGATTGCCGCTGTTGACTGTTTTCCCCTCGGGTCAGGCGACCCGAGTTACGTTGAGCGGCGTCGCCGACCCGCTACTTGAACATCCCGAACGATACAAATTACTTTAAATACAACGGTTTTTTATTTACATCCAGATGAGAAATAAACACGTTGTCGCTGTTGATTGCTTTCCCTCTCGGGTCAGGCGACCCGAGCTACGTGGAGCTGCAAGACCGCGAACGCAGAGAGCTGCTGGCAGAGTCCGGCCGGGGGCGTAGAACTGTCAAACCGTAGAACTGTTGAATCGGTAGTATTTCGAACCAAACATGGTATGTCTGTTCAATTTCCCTACATATATCTATCTATTGGCTGGTTTTGATACTGAATGCTGAATAGTAAAAAAATAGATATGCCATGTTTTAAGGACTTGAGCAGGTTACGGCACAACGCTGTCAGATCCGGTAGGTGCTGAACAGGTTGTTTAGAATTCAGGAAAAAAGATCACGATACGGCTCAATGAGTTCCGGTCGGTTGTTGCTCACATTTCCAACTTCTTTATTAACACGATAAAATTTTATGTCATCATCAGGCCAGGGACGGATTAGATCCTGCAGCGCTTCGGTATCATTAAAGGATGGATCGAGCCAGGTGTTAAACTCCTCCTGAAGTAGCAGAGCAGGCATTCGGTCGTGAAGCTCTTGCATGGGCTTGTTTGCGTCGGTAGTGATAATAGTGTAGCTGTTTATAGTCTCTCCACTGTCGGGATCTTGCCACTCTTCCCACAGACCGGCAAAGTGCATCAGGTTAGATTGTTTGCGCTGAACAAAATGGGGGACTTTTTCTGATGATGTGGTTTTCCACTCATAAAAGCCATTGGCTGGAACAATACAGCGCTGCGATTTGAAAGGTTTTTGAAATGATTTCTTTTTTGACAGTGACTCGCCCCGGGCATTAATCATCGAATAGCCGGTTTTTACGCTGTCGGCCCAAAATGGAACCAGTCCCCATCTGTGCGGACGGATGATTCTGTTGGCCTCTTCAGATTCATAGGGTTTGAGAACTACGGGCATGTGATGTGACGGTGCCACATTATAGTTTGGTTCAACCGGAAATGTACCGTCAAGAACTGCACCATAAGTTTTCTGAAGTTCTTCAAGCGTTGCTTTTAAGACATATCGTCCGCACATAAAATTTTACCTGGTTTGTTTTGAAGTAAAGGTGGGGAGATACTTTGAGAGTCGCAAGGATGAAGAGAAGAGAAGAGAAGAGAATTAAAAACTGCCCGGTTTATCATTTGAACGCCGGGCAGTGCTTCTAAAATGAGAAACACTATTTCAGAAGCGTCATCTTTCTCGTAAACATTTGATCACCTGCTCTGAGCCTGTACATATAAATACCGCTTGCAAGATCGCCTGCATCAAATGGCACACTGTATTCTCCGGCCTGTTTGAATTCATTGTTAAGCAGCGTTTGGACTTCTTGTCCGGTGAGGGAGTAAACAGTCAGTGAGACCTCAGCCGGGCTATCGAGCTGATATGAGATCTGCGTGGTTGGGTTGAACGGATTTGGGTAGTTCTGATTGAGTTTTACGGTCTCAGGAATATCAGGAGAGGATTCTGATGATACTGTTGTGAGTTCATCGAAAAGTGTTAACTGAATGTTGGCAGATGCCCGTTCATAGTCATCGTTTTGAGAAAATACGTCGATGTCCACGCTGGCACTGGCTACTTCAAAGCCGTTTTCATTAATAAAACTTACGTTAACCGTAGTAAACTCAAATCCTGATATTTCGGACGTTTCAGTTTCTGTAATACGAAGTACGGGTATTGATTCATCACCAATGAGTACTTGTCCATATCCATCAACTACGGCATTCACCGAATAATCCGTGCTGAATGGGGTGCTGCCAGACTGTGTTACCTCTGAGGTATATGAGTAATTCCACATGGTATTATAGGTGAGTGGAAAAGGAAAAAGGGGTTGAGCAGGTGTGTTTCGGACAGTGATTTCAGCGGTATTTGGGGACGCTGCATCAGCAGAAATAGTGCCATGCTCAACCAACCCATTTTCAGTAAGGCTGTTGTATGAATAAATAATCTGGTTAACCTCAAATATAACTCCATTGACCTCAAATGAGGTTTCAAATTCTGCTTGTGCCATTACATTTGCATCACTGAAGTGATCAAAATCGGCACCGAGTTTTCCGTCAAAACTATTGAAAAATTCTATGGAACCGGTAGATACGATGGAGTCTGCATTAGCGAAAACTGTTAAATCCCATGTTTCATCTTCTCCGGTTTGATCTATAATTGAAATGACAGGATCCGGATCGCTGTATGAGGTGGCAGTTACTTCGGTAGTGGTGTTCAGAAGCTGGGTAAAGGAGGATTGATCCAGGGTGATTTGGGCTGTAAGCCGATTCTGAGTCAGCGGCTGAATAACAAGTCCTATCAGGCAAAGTAAAAAAAGAATGAATGTAACTGTGTTTTTCATAACGTGTGATTTCTTGTTCGAGTGAAAGGAGTAGTTCTTTTAATGAATGCGTAACGTTTACCGAATAAGTATCATTAATTAGTCTCCTTAAGCACAAAAAGTGATAGGTGTGCTTACTCCTTGCGATGACAGGTTACAAAACGAAGCTGCTAACTACCTGATGGCATCTAAAAGCGCAAACTCCGGGGATGACGAAATCGACGGGTAAGATTTGAAGTCCTTAATCAGGTTGTTCATCAGGTTCACATCAAACCTTGAGAATGTGATTCGTTTCTCTTTAAGAGATTGAAACGCTTCACGGAATTCACTCTTAGCTACCTGGCTTTCGTTTGAGTTGAACCGGCTGAGCGAATAGTAGAGAATGGCCCGTTCAGTCCAGATATGATCATCGCCCAGTGCTTCTGAATAGATCTGAATGGCTCTTTCAAAAAAATCTGATGAACTGTCCAGTTGCTCCGCCTGAAGTTTTAGTTTACCAAGCGATTCGTAAGAAGCACCGGTTCTCCAATGCGACTCTCCAAAGTCCTCCCTGTTGATCTCTAACAGATCAAGCCTGATTTCTTCAGCGCGATCAAACCGCTCCATCGAAGCGTAAAGTACCGATAAATTATTGAGAATAATCTTGGTGTTTGGATGGTTTTCGCCATAGACAAACCTATTAATTTCAAGGGACCGGTTATAGTGAGCCAGCGCCTGTTCAGTTTCACCCTGGACTTTCATGAGAAAACCAAGGTTGTTGTGAATCACACTCATATCCACTGTATATGGATCCTCTGCAGGCAGCGAGTAAAGAACTTCTTTGTATAGCGTTTCACTTTTTTGATACTCATGATTACTCCGATATGCCTGCGCCAGATTCGTGCGTACGGACCGGATATAGGCGTCAGACAAGTCAGCAGTGCGGGCCGTGGTAAGTGCTTTATTCAGATGCATAATTGCAAGCTGAGGATTTCCGAGTTCTGACATCGTGTTTCCATATCCCGAATATAGGCCAGTGGTAATTTCTGGATCTGATATTTCGTTAATCTCCACAATCGAAAGTGCGCGATCGTAATAGTGAGCCGCCGGTTCAAATCCCCGGCGTTCTCTGTGCAGGCGTGCAAGCTCTAATGTGGGTTTAATCATATCAGACGCAGTAGAATCGCGTAACTCTGAAATGTAGCTATCGAACGCATTTTCAAGCAACGTTTGTGACTGCTCGAAATCACCAATTTTTTTATAGGCGTTCCCAAGGGATATCATGATGTCGGCCTTCGAAAGTTCTGATGCCTCCCAGTTATCGAGTTTTTCCAAACCGGATTGAAGGATGTCATACACGGTAAGTGTATCTGAAATATTATTTTCCGGATCTGATGCATCAAACAAATCAACCATAAAGCCGGCTATAAATGATGCCTGCTGCTCTTCTGCCATTGCTTTTTGACGTTCAGATTTAATCGTATCTATGTAGTAAAATGTCATTCCGGTCAGAATGATAAGAATAACCGCCAGCCCTGAAATGATCCCGCTGTTTCTGACCGTAAATTTTTTCAGTTTATAAAACTGCTGATCACGTTTAATTGAAATGGGGATGTTTTGCCGGTAATTACGAATATCAGAGAGTAAGTCACCGGCCGACTGATATCGTTCTGCGGGATTTCGGCGGAGTGCCTCTTGGAGAATGTCATCGAGGTCTCCCCGGAGTCGGACTGTTGTGGAATTGTCTTTCGCCCTGTAACTGGCTCGGGGTGGAGTTGAATTCGAAATAATCTGAATAGCTTCACGCGGAGATTTTCCATCCAGATTAAACGGGAAAGTTGTGGTAAGCAGTTCATATAGCAGCAGGCCCAATGCATATACGTCAGTAGATGTGGTAATCGCTTCACCGCAAAGCTGTTCCGGAGCTGCGTGCTGTATCGAAAACGGGTTCAGGCCGGCTGCATCTTCATCAGAACTGATCGATATTCCATCAGGGTCAATGATTTTAGCAATTCCGAAATCGAGAATTTTGCAGTTCCCGTCGGATGTCACAAAAATATTATCAGGCTTCAGATCTCTGTGAACCACCAGGTTCGAATGAGCAAAGTTTACACCTTCACAGATTTGTTCAAAAAGCATCAGTTTTTGTTCTACACTGCATTCTCGTGACCGGCAGTAATCGGTGACAGGGACTCCCTCCACATATTCCATCACAAGGTAAGGCCGCCCGGTTTCTGTGATGCCGCCATCGTAAATCCGCGCAATATGCGGATGATTGAGCTTTCCTAAGACGTTACGCTCGATATTGAACTGATGGATATGGTGAGAGTCGATGCACTCCCTGCGTAGTAGTTTTATGGCAACAGTGATCTGAAGATGTCCGTCTGTACGGTCAGCCCGGTAAACGGTTCCCATGCCGCCACTGGCCAGTTTTTCCAGAATTTTATAAGGGCCGATCTGCTGAGGTGGAGGTGACTGATCTTCAGCCACCGGCAGGCGATCTTCCTTGTTGATTTGATCGATCAGTTCACTGCTCGATTCAATGAGTTTGTCCCATAATGTATCGGATTTATGGATCGATTTTAGAAAGGATATGGCTTCCTGGCGCATCTCATCACTGAGGGCCGGGTCGTTTTCGATAAATGCAATGCGTTCCCCGGGAGGTAATTCAAGTGCACGATCAAGGATGGTATTGAGAGATGTCCAGTGCTTTGTATCCATAATTTTAAACAGAGCAGTTTCTTAGTTTTACATAGATGCGTGAACTGGATTAATACTCATTCATTTTCATTCATTTTTTGATAAAACCATCCGCGAGCTTTTATCCACTCCCGGTTGACCGTGCTTGGTGATATTTCCAGGTTTTCAGCCGTGTCTTCAATACTCAGTCCGCCAAAAAAACGAAGTTCCACAATTCTGTACATTCGCTCATCAAACGTTTTAAGCTCATCCATAAGATCGTCGATTTCGATAATGATATGAGCGTGTTCATCGATGCTGAGCCTCTCTTCATCGAGGGTAATCTTGTAGTTTTCTCCGCCACGTTTTTGTGCCGTTCGTTTACGTGCATAATCGACAAGAATTTGCCGCATAGACCGTGCGGAGATAGCATAAAAATGGGTGCGTCCATTGTAGTGAACAGCATCCTGGTTTACCAATTTTTCATACGCCTCATGAACCAGGCCGGTGTTACTGAGCGTGCGGGAAGAGTATTCATTATTTAATTGACGCCGTGCTATTCTCTTGAGTTTCTCGTAAACGAGCGGGTAGAGTTTTTTGTAAGCCTCTTTGTCTCCGGAACTTACGTCATTAAGTAGCTGTGTAATCTCCATATAGCCGGTCTGATTCTGGGGGTTCAGTTAGTCTATATGTAGCAATAAATATGCAAAATTTTATAAATTTTACTTTAAAAAATCTTAATAGTTATCTCTAAGTAAATGAAATGCCGTTAATACTGCTTGAGCAAATGGAGTAGTTCTTAAAAGATGGATGATTCCGTCACAGTCGTAAACCGTTCAAGAAACTCCATCCCTTTAAATGAATTTCCATTCGGATTCAGTTTCGGGCTCCAGACGGCGATGCTGTATTGGTTTGGGCAAACAGCGACAATACCTCCGCCAACACCGCTTTTTCCGGGAAGTCCCGTTCTAAAGGAAAACTCGCCCGCTTCGTCATACATCCCGCAAAGCTGCATGATGGCGTTGATTCGTTTCGACTTACTCACAGAGATGATCCTTTCCTCGGAATATGGACAATTTCCGTACCCGGCCAGGTAGAGAAATGTACTGGCGAGCTCACGGCATGTCATCTCGATGGAGCAGAGATTGAAGTAAAGATCGAGAACCTCTTCGATGTCATTCTCAATATTGCCAAATGCTTTCATCAGGTAGATGAGGCTGCTGTTTCTGTGGCCTGTTTTCTTCTCAGATTCCGCAACACGCTTAGAGTAATGGATGTCCTTGTTTCCGGTGAGACTTCGAATGAACTCAATCAGTTCTGTTTTGGGATTCTTGCAATGACTGATTAGAATATCGCACACAACAATGGCCCCGGAATTTATCATCGGGTTTCGGGGGATACCGTTATTGTATTCGAGCAGCGTGAGTGAGTTAAATGGTGCTCCGGATGGCTCCACACCCATTCGCTGCCAGAGGTAATCACCCTCGAGTTTATAGGCAAACGTTAGTGATAGCACTTTGGCAATACTTTGGATAGAGAATTTTTCGTCGGAATCACCTATGGAGAAGTGCTGATTGTTGAGGGTGGTGAGGTGAACCCCGAATTTTTCAGCATCAACGCCGGCCAGTTCGGGGATATATGTCGCCACTTCACCCGGATCGTCCATCTCTTTTAAATCATGAAAAATAGTGCCGATCGCGATCTGGTAGTCCATGTGAAAATTTTTAGCTGATTAAGAAAGCAATGAAGCAGCATAGCAGGAATTTTGAAAAAGACCTCTTGTCAACAATCAATCCGAACGCTTTTTCCATGTCTCATAACCGCCTTGTTGGGCTTTTCGATCTTTAGGAATCTCCCGGAGCGGCTCACACTCTTGCCATGAGTCTCGCATCTGTTGTGGAAGCCGCTGATACCATGACGTTCCTTCCGATTTCCACTTGGCCATTTCATCGGTCACATCTTTCACAATTTTGGCGGGATTCCCAACCACTACTTTTCGATTCGGGATGTTCATTCCCTCTTTCACAAATGCCAGCGCACCGATAACGCATTCTTTCCCGATGGTGACGTTGTCCATCACCACGGCATTCATTCCCACCAGCGTATTCTTACCGATGGTTGACCCGTGAATAATGGCTCCGTGACCGATATGTGCAGCTTTATGAAGCGTAACCGTCACACCCGGAAACATATGAATCGTACAGTTTTCCTGAACATTACATCCGTCTTCGATGACGATCTTGCCCCAGTCGCCCCGGATTGCCGCTCCCGGCCCGATGTATACATCCTTCCCAATAATCACATTTCCGGTCACTGCCGCCTGGGGATGGATGAAGGCGGTTTTGTGGATGACGGGTTTGTAGTCATTAAATTCGTAAACCATGGGGAATTAGTGGATTAGTTGATTGGGGAATTTGGTGATTGGGGATTTAGTTGATTAGCTCCAGATGATTGATCCAACGATTTGTACGAAGTGGGATCTTCTTTAATGATATTTGATTTCTGGCGGTTTAAATAAGCGATATATCCATTAGTTAATTTAATACAGCCGATAATTTTTTCTCGCAAGGATTTGTGTTTGATTTCATTAATGTATTCGCAGTCCAGGGCTGTGATTAAGTGATCAATCAATTCGTAAGCAGAGCCTCTTGACTGTCTGCAGAACTGGATATTTTCCTGGTAGTGGTATCTCCCATATCCTTCGGCAATGTTATTCCCAATTGAACGTGATGATCGGACCATCTGATCGGTGAGTTTATAAGTTTCCTCTTTTGGAAAACTTTTGCATAGCTGGAAAATTTCATTTCTTATCTCTCTGGCTTGCTGCCAAACGTTCAAACTCTCAAATGATCTGAATTCTGATTGGTTGTCTTCCATCTTAATTTGGTTTAATGTTGTTAGGTAAATTAGAGAAATAGGTAATTAGTTGATTTTGAAACTCTCTTAGTAAGATGTGATAACTATTATTTTAATTTCGAATAAATGTAATAATTAAAAAGTTGAAAGACCTTCCATTCCCATTCACCAATTACCCTATTTCCTTCTCTACTAAAAACCCAATCAACCAATTTCCCAATTTCAAATCAACCGATCAGCTCCTCTCCAAAACAACCGCATATCCCTGCCCTACACCTACACACATCGTCACCAGCGCATACTGCTTCTGCTGTTTCTGTAGTTCGATAGCTGCGGTTTGAAGGATGCGGGCACCGCTGACGCCGAGAGGGTGGCCGAGTGCAATGGCGCCGCCGTTCGGGTTGATGCGTTCGTCGTCATCATCAAGACCCATTTTTCGAGTGCAGGCTAGGACCTGGGCGGCAAACGCTTCATTCAGTTCGATGATGCCCATATCGTCCAGCGTCAATCCAGCGCGTTCTAAGGCAATTTCTGAGGCGTAAACGGGACCGATTCCCATAATCCGTGGTTCCACCCCGGCCACGCCCGAGGAGACAATCCGGGCCAGTGGCTCCAGGCCGTGATCATTCATCGCTTGTCCGGAGGCGATCAGCATGGCGGCTGAACCGTCATTAAGGCCTGAGGAGTTGCCTGCCGTCACGCTGCCGTCTTTTTTGAAGGCGGGACGAAGTTTGGCAAGAACTTCTGGTGTGGTTTCTGGACGAATAAACTCATCATCTTTGAAAAGCAGAGGCTCTTGTTTTCGGCGGGGAATTTCTACTGGCACAATCTCTTCGGTCAGGCGACCACTTTCGCGAGCTTTCGCCGCTTTCTGCTGACTCCATGCAGCAAACTTGTCCTGAGCCTCACGCTCAATTCCATATTTTTCAACCAAATTTTCGGCCGTATTTCCCATGCCGTCGGTGCCATAGAGCTCCTCCATTTTCGGGTTGATGAAGCGCCAGCCGAAACTGGTGTCGTGCATTTCAGAATCGTTGCCAAACGGCTTTGAGGATTTCGAAATCGCCCAGGGCCCGCGTGTCATGTGCTCTACGCCACCGGTAATGAACAGATCGCCTTCGCCAGCTGCAATCGCACGGCGGGCGTGAACGGCAGCCGACATACTTGAGGCGCAAAGCCTGTTCACCGTTTCACCAGGTACCGTATGAGGCAGATCGGCAAGCAGCAACGCCATCCGCGCCACATTCCTATTATCCTCACCAGCCTGGTTGGCACACCCAAAGATCACATCGTCGATAGCTTTCGGATCCACTTCGGGATTCCTTTTTATCAGCTCTTTAATGGTTAGTGCACCGAGGTCGTCAGTTCGAATAGGAGAGAGGGTGCCACGAAAATTCCCGATGGGGGTTCGGATAGCGTCGATAATGTATGCGTCTTTCATAGTGCTTTGTGTGCTATTCAAATTTGGATAGTAATTGTTTGTTGAATTGTTGAATTGTCGAACCGTTGAGAAATTTTGAATTTGATTTGGAATTAATTGCCGGCTCAAAAATCTTACGTTTCCACGATTCACCCAATTTCCCAATCCCAAAACCGGACGCTTCAAGGAGCTCCTCCGCCTCCCGGCGGATCGCACGCTTGCAGGAATGTGAACAACGGCTTATGGTCTTTTTTTATCCGGTCGTAAATGAGAGTCCATCCTAATTGAGGAATTAATGTTGTTCAAAACTTATGAGTAGCGGGTCAGCGACGCCGCTCTACTAACCCTCATACTCCTCTTCAATAAACTCAATCCGTCCCGCGATCTCTTCCCATTTGCCAAACGCTCCGTTGAGTGAGTTTTTCAGATCGTCATATTCCATGGAGATTTCCTTTACCCGGTCTGCATCATCGTAAAAATCGGGTTCGGCCATCATTTCCTCGATCTCTGCAATCCGCGTTTCGTAGGTTTCGATATCCTTTTCGAGTGCTTTAATGCGCTTTTTTAGTGGCTTGATTTTCTTCGAAAGCGCATTCCGTTTTTCAGCTTCAAGACGCCGCTGCTCTTTCCGGCTCAAAGTTTTGGACTGACCGTTTTCGCTTTTCGACGGCGCTGCAATACTCTGCTGACCATCACCGCCAGTCTCTTCTTCCTTAGACTTTTTATCGAGATAATAGCTGATATTACCCAGCCATGTTTTGATTCTGCCCGGCTGAACTTCAAGTGTTTTCGACACTATCGGATCCAGGAAATCCCTGTCATGCGATACAATCATAAGCGTGCCGGGGAATTGCTGAAGCGCCTGCTGCAGAATGTTTTTAGACTGCATATCAAGGTGGTTCGTCGGCTCATCAAAAATGAGAAAATTACCTGAGTTCAGCAGCATTTTTGCCAGTGCCACACGGCTCTTTTCGCCGCCTGACAACACACTCACTTTTTTGAATACGTCATCGCCCACAAACAGGAATGATCCGAGAATCGTACGAAGCCTGGTTTCGGATTCATGAGACCCTGCAAGCCGCATCTCATCGAGCGGTGTATTTTTAGGAGCCAGCTCGTCTGCCTGGTGCTGGGCAAAATAGCCGGGCGTGACGTTATAGCCCACTTTGCGATCACCATTTGTGATTGGCTCCAGACCCGCCAGGATTCGAATCATCGTGGATTTACCGGCGCCATTTGGACCCACTACGGCAATCTTGTCGCCACGCTCAATTTCGTAGTCGATGCCATCAAAAACCGTATTGTCGTCATATTTCTTTACAACATCCTCAAGTTTCATCACAACCTGACCCGACCGTTCCGGCGGCGGAAACTGAAAGGATATCTCCGACTGCTCCTGTTCCAGCTCAATCTGCTCCATTTTCTCGAGCTGCTTGATGCGGCTCTGAACCTGCTTTGCCTTTGTGGCTTTATACCGAAAGCGATCGATGAATTCCTGGGTCTGTTTAATTTCTTTTTGCTGGTTTTCGTACTGCTGTTTAAGTAGCTCCTTCTCTATAGCGTATTTTTTTTCGTAAAAGCTGTAGTTGCCGGCATACTCATCCAGCGAACCCATTCGCAAAGCCAGCGTTCGGTTGGTTACGTTGTCCAGGAACGCCCTGTCGTGCGACACAATAATGACGGCGCCGTCATAGTTTTTTAAAAATGATTCAATCCACTGCAGCGACTCAATATCCAGGTGGTTGGTCGGCTCATCAAGCAGCAGGTAGGTGGGATTCTGAAGAAGCAGTTTTGCTAAAGCGATTCTCATCAGCCAGCCGCCGCTGAATTCGGTTGTAGAACGGGAAAAATCCTCTTCATGAAATCCCAGCCCGACCAGGATTCGCTCAATTTCGGCCTGAAGGGTATACGATCCGGAGTTTTCAAGTTTATGCTGAATTTCCCCGAACTGTGTGAGTGCCTCGTCATGCTCCGTGCTGTCCGATGCGGCGGTTTCAAGTTTGGCCTGAACTTCATCAAACTCAGTGCGCAGCTTCATGATCTCAGCAAAGGCGTGCTCAACTTCTTCAAAAACGGTGAGATCCGGATCGGGTTCAACCCCATCCTGCGGCAGATAACCAACCGTGGCCTCGTTACTCATGCTGATGGAGCCGGAGTCAGCCTGCTGTTCACCGGCAATAATTTTTAACAATGTAGACTTGCCGGCACCGTTAGGCCCAACAAGGCCAATACGTTCGCCTGAATTTACTATTGTGTTGACGTTGTCGAAAAGTGCACGCTCACCAAAATGGAGCGTTATGCCATCTATCTGAAGCAAATGAAAGTGGTTAGGATGTTTAGTGTATCAGAATTATTTTGAAGCCGGATTAAAAAACGGCCGCCCGTAAAATACCAATGATTATCATCACCCAAAAAGATTTCGTATGAATCAATTTTCCAGGCTTTTTATTTTCTTATTAGTGTCCATAATGTTGTTCTCCTGCTCAGAAGAAAGGCAGCAGCCATCCTTCGAATTTACAGCCAGGAACCCGGCCGATTCCGGAAGCCAGTATCCGAACTTGTATAGAGACTCAACGGGTACTATTACCATGAGCTGGATACTTAAAATTGAGGAAGACCTGAACTCCATCCGATACTCAACATATACTGATCGTGGCTGGACCGCCCCGCAAACGGTAAATATCAGTTCTGACTATTTCGTGAACTGGGCCGATTTCCCCTCGGTTGTTTCAAAAGGTGGTAACGTAGTTGCTGCTCACTGGCTCCACAAAATTGAAGGTGGTCCGTATGCGTATAATGTAAATGTAGTGTTTCCCGGAGAACAGGCCAGGCGCTGGACAGAGCCGGTTGTTCCTCATAGTGACGAAACGGCAAGCGAGCATGGTTTCGTATCTATGGAGCCCTTATCTGATGATACCGTACTGGCGGTTTGGCTTGATGGGCGTCAAACTGCGGATCGCGAACACGACGAATACTCAGATCCGGAAAAGGCGATGACGTTGCGTTCGGCAGAAATCTCAAGTGATGGAACCGTTACGCGTCGGCGGGAGATTGACGCCATGGTATGCGATTGCTGCTCAACGGACCTAATAATGATGGACGGCCGCGCAGCAGTGGTTTATCGTAACCGTTCAGAAGATGAAATCCGGGATATTTTCATCTCATTTTACGACCTTGAGACAGGCGAATGGTCAGACCCAAAACCTGTTCATGCCGACGGCTGGGAAATCAATGGGTGTCCGGTAAACGGCCCGCGAATAGATCACAAAAACGGTAAAACCGGCGTGACCTGGTATACTGAAGCCGATGGCAACCGGCGCGTTTTGCTGGCAACATCAGGTGATAACGGCGAAACCTTTACCGAACCGATAACCATTTCAGAAGAAAATACAGCAGGCCGTGTGGACGTTTCAATTGCGGATGATGGCACAGTATATGCAAGCTGGTTCGCCACTCTGGACGACAATGGATACGTGATGATGCGGAGCGTAGCAGATGACGGAACACTGGGAAAACCGATACAGGTAGGAATTACTTCATCAAGCCGGAGAAGCGGATTTCCGAGAATGGCCCAAACCGGCGAGGGATTTCTTTTTGCCTGGACACAGACCGATCCGATTATTCGTGTAAGAACTGCCATCGTCACCTTTGAACAAATTGAACAGGCAAACCGGGGGGAGTAAATACATTTACATCCGTTCGGCTGTAGAATTTTTATTACTTAAAAATTGGTTCTACCGGGAAGTTTGTGGGTACATGTAATAATCCTATGCATAGTTTCATTAGACCAGATGAGTTATTCAGAAGGTTAATCCAGTAATCAGATAGAACACCAGTAATCAGATAGAACAAAATATGCTGCCTTTACAGATTCTTCACAAAACGGAGAACCACCGTTTTATTCAGAATGACAGTGATCAGGCTGGGTTTCGGGCGGCGTGATGAGAAGGCGATATTGAAAATGACGAATGGGCTAACGCCGCCCCCATACTAACCAACGAGCGTGTCATCCTGATCGAGCCATTGTAGTTGATGGCGAAGAGAAGGATCTGCAAAAGCAATGACCTAAAATTTTGGAAATTTTTGAACATGTTCTAAGCGATTATTCACATATTTTGTCATCAACCCACAAACTTTCCGGTAGAACCTATTAATTTACACTCTCAACCCAGATCATTCAGATATCATGCAGACATTAAAACTGATACCTCTCGTACTTTTGATTCTCTTCCAGGCATCGTGTGCCGGCGCTCAAATGACGGCCGATTCGGACGAAGACCGTCGCCAGCAGGCCATTGAAATCCTGGAACGGGTGCCGCTTTTTGACGGCCACAATGATGCTCCATACCAGTACAGGAATCGTGTGGGATATAAATTCAGCGAGCTCGATTTTTATGATACAACACAGCTTGAAAATCCCATGCACACCGATATCCCGAGGCTGAAGGAAGGCCGGGTGGGAGCCCAG
Source organism: Rhodohalobacter sp. 8-1 (assembly GCF_038150125.1). Lineage (NCBI taxonomy): Bacteria > Pseudomonadati > Balneolota > Balneolia > Balneolales > Balneolaceae > Rhodohalobacter > Rhodohalobacter sp. 8-1. The sequence continues at coordinate 58,603 of NZ_JBBVMF010000007.1, forward strand.
TGGTGGAGCGTGTATGTGCCCGCCGGGATTCCCGAAGATGAAGCTGTGAAACGGACCATGGAGCAGATCGACTTTGTTTACCGCATGGCGGAGCGATATCCCGATGAGTTTGAAATGGCCTATACTGCAGACGACGTTGAGCGTATTTTTGATGACGGAAAAATAGCGTCGCTGATCGGTATGGAAGGGGGGCACTCTATCGCAAACTCACTGGCGGTGCTGCGATCGTTTCACAGGCTCGGCGCACGTTACATGACCATTACTCACGGGCGCACGCTCGACTGGGCAGATGCCGCAGGTGATGAACCTCAGCACGGCGGGTTGACTGAGTTTGGCGAAGAAGTCATTCGTGAAATGAACCGCCTTGGTATGATGGTGGATCTGTCTCATGTAACTCCCGAGACGATGAAAGATGCCATAGAGATATCTGAAGCCCCTGTGATGTTTTCACACTCAAATGCGCGCGCCATTTCAGGTCACCCGCGTAACGTACCGGATGATGTGCTCCGAATGCTGCCTGAAGAGGACGGCATTGTGATGGTCACATTTGTAGAGTCGTTCACCTCCGAAGAGCTTCGCCAGTGGTATGCTGAACGTAACGCATATCGCGAGAAAATAGAATCACTTTACCCGGGTCAGCCTGATTCGATAAGTACCAAAACCGACGCATGGATCAGTGAAAATGAGCAACCAAAATCAACGCTGGAGCAAGTGGCTGATCATATCGACCATATCAAAAATGTGGTTGGTGTGGATTACATTGGCATCGGCGGTGATTATGATGGTGTTTCGTCGCTGCCTTTGGGTCTTGAAGATGTTTCTACATATCCGGCTCTGTTCGCAGAACTGCTGAGCCGCGGCTATACGGAAGATGAGCTTGAAAAAATCGCCGGACTGAATATGCTGCGCGTGATGCGTGGAATGGAGGAGGTATCGGAAAGACTGCAGGCTGAAGAGGAGCCTAGTGAAACGCTGATATCTGATGTAGAGGATTGAAACATTCAAATCCCCGGAGCCAATTGGTGTCTCCGGGGCTTGATGTGAATCAAAGTGAGTTATACGCTTCAGACTGAAGTATTGTTGTCAGTTGCGCAGGTTGTTTCTCAGGCGGCCTGACGATGATCGGTTTTCAGATTCACTGCTGAAGGAGACCGTATCAATTTCAATCTCACTGGTATCGTGGTTCACCGTTTTGTTGGCACTCTTAAATGATGTGCTCTCTGATGCCAGCTGCTTGGCCTGTACCACAAGATTTTCAGCAATCTCGGTCACCTCATCCCGATGTTTGCGGAGCCTGTTTTTGCTTAGTTTTGAAATAAGGGGTACGAACAGAGCGGTAAGTGCCACACCCCCCAGCAGACCTAACCACGGAGAATCCATCACGGCATAGCTCAGCGCAATGCCAAGAGTTGTAAACAGAATGGCTGATGCTACACCCGAAAATATTTTCAGTCCATCCGAATTCCAGGAGAGGTTCCAGCCCTGACGTTTGCTCACACGAATCCGAAGTTTCTCACCGCGCTGCTGAATAAGCACGCGCAAGGTATGAAGTTCAAGCTCATCGGTATATTTCCAGTCAACGCTTGTAGAGGTTTTGTTGACCAGTGCCTTGCCTGAATAATCCCCAATAAGCTCATTCCACCAGGTAATTTCCTCTTGAGAGGTGCCAAACCTGTGATTCAGTTCAAGGATGAGATTATCAAGCATTCGCTCATCTGCAGTAGCCTTGATCCAGTGTTCTGCAACAATCTCTGATTTGGAGATTGTAGTATTATCCTCAATGTTATCTGCCTGGCTGTTTGGCGAGGTGTTTTTCTCCTTGAGTTCTTCGGCAGCGCGTCTCATAAGCTCCGGGTCAATACCGGAATCCGCCGCAATTTTTTCGAGATCCTGAATGGTGAGGCCTGCTTTATCGCTGGTAGAACCTTGCTCTGTTCTCTCTGATTCAAGCTCTACAGCTCGTCGAATGAGTCTGGCAACTTCTTCTTCTGAGTACAGGTGATCAGACATAGCTAGTTTTAAAAATGATGATTAAAAATGATCTTGATGTTTTAGCCAACATCAAGATTATGAATTTACGGTTTGAAGAGATAAAGTGTTGCGAATAGGATGTTAAGATCTGAATATGATTTGGTTTTCCGTAGTGATCGCGAAGGACTTAACTAAAGATATGACTTGAAATTATCCCACTATATATCTTCCTTGATGCTTTTGACGCTATTGATCGGCAAATACATAGTTCCAATAACCGCGGTAATTATTCAAACCGGTACTGATATTTTACTGCTCGCTGAATACCGGTATCGGGGTCAGATTCCAATGCAAAAAAAGCATCGTCGGTTACGATGCGGCTTGACTTACTCGTGGGGAAGTTAAATTTTGACAGCAGTTCTCCGTTGCTTGAAAGAACCCACCACTGATTTTCGGTTTCACTTTCGGTGATTGTTTCTAACCAAAAATTATCCTTGTCATCCATCACCACAGAACGAACGGCAGGCCACTTTTCCGGTATTCCGGTATTTCGAACCGCGGCTTTGTACTCTTCATTCTCAAGATAGTTTAAAACCTCGCTGTTGCTTAACGTCTTGTTAGCAAACGGGTGGTAAAACGCGCTTAAATACTCGCCGTTCAAACTATACTTTTTGAATAGTACATCTTCAGTCCAGATAGTGTAGATCTCATCAGCACTTGAAACTTTGATATTCCCACTGGGGCTGTAGGGTGAATGATAGACTCCTCTGTTATCAGGCAATTCAAAGTGTTCGGACTGAACCTGATCAAGAATCATGTCTGAAATTATTTCACCACTATTATTCATCAGATAGTGATAGTGCAGGTATTGGTGTTTTTCAATCTTTATAAAGCTCAATAAAAACCTGTTGCTATCAAGTATGATAAAATCAGATGGGAAAATATTGCTTAATTCTTCGATATGACTCCAGTTCCCGGGATTAAGCTGAATAGAGTTTTGGTACTCAAAGGAGTTGATATTGTAGATGTTAATCCTCATTTGTCTTACATCCATTGCATACAGCTTTTCGTCGTGTATTTGTGGACTGATGATGCTTCTGAATTCACCCGGCCCTTCACCATATCCGCCAATTGATGATATATAGGAGCCATTAGCATCAAAAACATGGATGGTAGCTCGGGACTGAGCTGCATCCGAAATATAAACTCTACCGGAATCGTCAACAGCCACATTTCTCAACCTTCCAAAAATCAGCTCATCAGATTCTTCAAAGACGCGAGCTTGTTCAAACTGAATGCTATGCTCTGCACTTTCATCTGATGGGTATACTTTAAGATTCTCGATTCCTTTCAGATGATCCGGAATTTCATTAGAATCTGGATTGATGCACCCCCCGCAAGAGAGCAGAAACAGGAATACGAGTGATAAATGCTTCATTAATGGAAGATTTTGAAAGACTGGCATTTTTTAAATGTCTTCAATTTATGATTGAGACTACATCTGCTAACTAAAAACTCAAAATTCAAAACTAACCACTCAGTATTTATATCTCATCAGAATAGTACGCCTTTACCTTCTCCCTCAAATTGAACCCGCTGCTCATCACCTCGCCGTAGGCTCCGGCGCTTCTGATAGCTACAAGATCGCCCCGTTCTACTTTCGGCATTTTGATTCCTTTTCGGAACGTATCGGACGTCTCACAGATTGGCCCGACCACATCGTAGGTTTGGAGAGGTTTGTCTGATGTGAGGACATCAACGCTATGAGACGCCTGGTAGAGGGCAGGGCGTATGAGCTCCGTCATGCCCGCATCAAGCACGGCAAAATCTGTTGTGATACCTTCTTTTACGAACAGCACTTTTGAGATGAGGCTGCCACACTGACCTACGATACTTCGCCCCAACTCGAAATGTACCTGTTGGCCGTCCCTTAGCTTGAGATTATCTTCAAAGAGATTGAAAAATGGTTCGAAATCGGGATAAGGTTCCTCATCAGGCTTTTCGTAGCTGATGCCGAGGCCACCGCCCACATTCACATGCGTGAGAGGAAATCCTTCCTCTTCAAACCGATCCTGAATGAGGTTCACTTTTTCACACAAATCCTTGAACGGCTGCAGGTCGCGGATCTGCGAGCCGATATGAAAATGGATGCCGGTCAGGTTGACCGATTTGAGGTTGGGCAGCATCTTAAACAGCTTAGGGAGATGCTCGGGATTGACGCCAAACTTATTTTCAGACAACCCGGTGGTAATGTATTTATGTGTTTTAGCTTTCACATTTGGATTAAGCCGGACTGATACGTTGGCAACTTTACCCGCTTCCCGGGCCAGTTCGTTCAGTACAGATATCTCCTGGATAGATTCACAGTTGAAGGAGAAGATGTTGTGATAGAGGCCGGTTCGAATCTCCTCGTCTGTCTTGCCCACGCCCGCAAACGCAATTTGATCAGGGGTGAATCCGGCTTCAATGGCGCGCTCAATCTCCTTGCCGCTCACACAATCAATCCCAAGTCCCGCCTCGCGAATGATCTCCAGAATGGGCAGATTGAAGTTAGCTTTTACAGCAAAATGCACGTGATACCCTTTGGACAGGCCATGTTTTTTCACTTGATCAAGCGTGTCCTGAAGCAGATTCAGGTCATAGTAGTAAAACGGAGTCTTGAGCGATCGAAATTTTTCGACGGGAAATGTGTCAGACATCAGTCAAATTGGGTTGGGTTGTCATCAAGCATGCAATAATACGGATTTGGATTCAATTATGTGAATGGGAATGTGGCCATAAACACTTACGGATACAATAAATCGATTTTTTTGATGAGAAATAAAATAAATGATTCTATTTACCACTCGAGAGTTTAAGATTTGGAATCAAAACCGACGGTCTTCATGGGTTGATAAGTGATTCTTTTAAATATGGGTTAGCAGATTGGCGGGTCTTTACATTTCCTCATGGCAGGTGGTCTTTCAAAACACCTGAGAGGAATTTAAATTTCCTGGCAAAGACGGGGAGAATAAATCCGTTGAGCGTCTGTGCCAGAATGATGACCGGCACGGGACGGAGCTCCATCACCCTAAACAGCAGACCAATGGCAAGCACGCCCATCCAGACTGACCGAAATTTCAGCCTTGTTACATTCTATGATGAATCGTTTGTGGGATCGGAAAGAAGTGATTTAGTCGTAATGGATCTGGATAGGGTGCGGTCTGGATACTTCTCAGGCTGATCGTTGTTCAAAGCCCTCTTCTCATAATTGCAGAACGCTTTGTTAGCCGCCGCGATAAATTAGAAAGTGTAATTTCTTTCACAGATTTAAAATCCTTTGTATTAAAAGTTGCCACTTTGTGGATGCTATGAGCTAAGCCAATGCTGATTATCTTAAAGTCATGGATTTTAAGGCCGGAAGGTGAATATCGATGCACCAATTCCTATAATATAGTTATTGAAACTTGTGTCGGATAGATAACTTCCACACTCTGAATTAGTTCATCAATAATCTCTAAAGCCAGTTCGGAGTTTAAATTATAGCCAGAGGATTTAGTGATGACCGTTAAAAACTCGATTAAATTCTTTGATGTGGTTATAAGCTGTTTCTCTCTTTGATCTAATATCTGTCTTGCCTGCCCGTAATATTTTGAGTCCTCATCAATTCCATAAACCAAAATGTTGGTATAAAAAAGTACTCTACTCATAAGCTAATGACCGCAGATCCTGATCATCCAGTTTCCCTTTGAGTTTTAAAGACTGGATATCAGGTCTGTTTTTTTTTAGTCTTTTTAAGAGAAGACAAATACAGGTAAACTTTTTCCAATTCTGTGTCGGAAAGTCGGTCTATTTCTTTTTTTAATTTCTCTTTTGTAATCATGGCATGCAGATTTGTTGACAGAAGTAATTTAACTTACGCCAAGGAATTTTCATAAGTATAGCAATGAAGGTTTTAAGGCGGCCATTATGTATTTAATCAGACATAACCGTCGATAAATAGTCTTTTCCTCAATATTTGATTTCACTACTACTTTCAAATAGTTGGAAGTGCTTGAGGTCTAAAAATCCTAATTCAACCAAACTCTCCGCCTTACCAAAGGAACAATCACAGCCAAAAACAAAATCCCTGAAATGAGGGTAAGCGTCGTTTGCCCTGGAACCGTGAACTCAAAGACTCCGGAAAGTGCAAGCAGCAGATTTGTCAGCCCCAACAGGATGCTCAGCCAGACGACGATGCCGGTCAACAGATTTTGAACGGTCCTGTTTTGATGTGCTTTTGGAAGGATCCGGCCATTATTCATCAGGAGAAAGAGGATGACGGCAATGACGGGCAGAATGATCCCGTTGAGCGCCTGCGCAAGAATAATAACCGGTATGGGCCGGAGCTCCATCACGCCAAACAGCAGGCCAATGCCGAGCACACCCATCCAGACCGACCGGAATTTGATGCCACGTTCACTCCAAGAGGATGGGGTTTTTGTATCGGAAAGAAGGGATTTTGCCGTAATGGATGCGGCCAGGGCGGCGGTGAGCGTGGAGCTGAGTCCGGCACCAAACAGGCCGGTGGCAAGTAGGAGTGATCCATAACCGCCCAGTTGCTGGGAGAGTGTAGAAGCCAGTTTTTCGAAGGAAAAATCACCGGAAATAGCAGTGCCGGTGAGCAGGATGGCGACAGAAATGAGTCCGCCCAGCCCAATCGCGATTCCCAGGCTTAGCTTCATCTCGGCGGGTGACTGGGCGTGTTTGAGCCCCGATCCCAGGAAAATGTTGTAGGGCACCACGGTTGTACCAATAAGCCCCAGCACGAGAATTTCAGACCCGTCAGGAATCGTTGGAATAAAGCCGTTGGCAAAGATCTCAGAAAGAGAAGGTGTAATCATGACGGCGGTAATCACAAAACAGATCCCCATGATGGCCACAATCACTCCCAAAAGCTTTGCAATCTGACGAACCGTACCGTTCCATAGCAGGATTCCCGCCGTAATACCAATCACTGCTACAATCAACGGAACAGGCACCGACCCGGTTACTAAAGTCAGGCCGGCAACGGCACCCAGAATATTCCCGGCCTCAAACGCGGCGCAGCCGCTGAGAATGGCAATCAGCGCGAGCCAGATCAGCCAGTTTCCCGCCCTTGAACTCCCGTATTCCTGCTTCATCGCCTGACCCAGATTTAGTCCGCTCACGGCGGTAATTCGTGCAGACGCCTCTTGCAGGATATAGCATGCAACTGTAGAGAAAATCAGCGCCCAGATGAGAGCATACCCAAATCCCGCACCGGCCGATGCGGCTGTGGTTACTGTTCCGGGGCCGATAAAAGCAGCGGAAATGACGGACCAAAATAGAATATTGATGATGCGTTGTTTCATGATGAGAATGTAGTCAAGGCAAAATTAGGAATGAAATTAACTCGTAGTGTGTAAACCCGATGATGCTCTATGTAAATCTGAGTTCAATTAATAATGTCTTTTGGATAGAGTGTTTTTTATCTGATTTACACTCATACGCATGTTGTAACCAGTACAAGGATAACTTTCAGTTTGAAAGTATCGTTATGTATAAAGAAGCCAAGTTTTTTCTAAACAAATGGATAAAGAAATGTCTGATTCAGAACTTATTTTCCCTGGTAAGAAGTCCCTCTTGCAGATAGGTATTATTATAGGTGTGCTGCTATTTACAGGTTGTTCAACATCAGAAAGAATAATTTTCGATGACAATGAAACATCTTATTACCGGAGTTCTACCGGCTCTGATGTTATCCGGGAACAGTTAAAAAATAGTTTAAAATCAATCAAAAGAGTTCAAAACGAGGTTGTCTACCAGACTTACTATTTTGATGAGTTGAATCCCCCAAGATGGACAGAACTGCGAGGCGTCGACTTTGAAACTGTAGCAGATCATTCAAAAATGGAAAACCATTCAACAGCAGGATCGGCCCTGACAATGTCCAACAGGGGAGGTCGTATCGCTTTGCTTACGGCGGCTCATATTGTTTCGTTTCCGGATACCATTTGGACGTTTGCTGATGAATCTGAGCCCGATGTTGAAAAACGGGTAAATGCAGTTTCTGTACAGGAGTCAGTAAACCATTTTGTGTATAGTGATGATAGAATCATCATATTTGATGTTGTAGTAACCGATCCGGATCGGGATTTAGCTGTTCTGATAAGAGATATGGGGGGTGACAGGGCTCGAACCTCTCTTGAAACACTTGCTATACCTCCAGGCAATGCTAACCAAATGGATTGGACGGATATGGTGTATGCGGTTGGCTACCCAAAAGGAATTCAAATGGTCACCCGTGGAATGTTGAGCAAAGCTTCGTTTAATCCCAGGAGGAGGCTAATCCTGGACGCCTCGTTTAACCCGGGGTTTAGTGGCGGAGCACTCTTTGCGGTCCGAAGTGACGGGTCAGGACTCGAGTGGGTAGGGCTTGTTATTATGGCTTCTGCAGAACGGGAACAGTATGTAGGACCTGAAGAAATCGCGGACGGGGAGTATCAATTTGGCAGGATATATGAAGGACCTTTGTATGTTCAATCTTCATTTCGATTGAATTATGGAATAACCTTTGCGATTGATATCAATGAGATCGGAAATTTCTTTCGTGATTATGAAGAGGAGTTGCGGCAAGAGGACATCCGGGTTCCTAAGATTCAGTGACTTGAACCCGTTGGATCCACCCTTCTCAGTACCCCTCCCTCCGCCGAAAGGCACGACGCCCGGAGGAGAGAAGTGTCAGATCGGAAGTCAAAAATCAAAAATCAAAAATCGCTAAATCGTAAGACTTAGTGACGGGACATAGGTGGGTTTTGCGGGCAGGTAATAATTCCAATCCTGGAACCCACCCCTGACTTCAAAAGCCTCGCTTTGCGAACTTTTTTAAGTCTGTCCCGCTCCGGTGGAGGGGAAGAATAAACCTGAGGCTGTCCAAAAAGGGTATTCAATAAAGAACTTTACAACTAAACAGTCATACCGGACTCCGATCCGGTATCTCCTGTCCATTCAAACGATTGGAGATCCCGTATCCCCCGGGATCCCATTTGGAAAGTACGGGATGACATCCTTTTTGCACAACCTCTCAGAATTCAAAGCGTACAGCGTTAGCTTAGAGCTGGGTTCCTTCCAGTATCTGAATCAGATTTGAGTTAATGTTTTGTTCTGTATCTTTGATCATCACTTGAAGACTTTAGATATACAGGCCCCATGAATACCCACGATTCAGCTTCTGCAGGTACCAGCCCATGGAAACTTTACATCGACACGGGCGGCACCTTTACTGACTGCCTGGCGTTTGCCCCTGATGGCGGGGAGCACCGGTGTAAAGTTCTGAGCAGCAGTTCGCTGCGTGGACTGGCATCTCCGGCAGAAAAGCCCTGTGAAATCAAAATTTCGATACATGAGAGAGTGCCGGATGACTTTTTTACCGGATTTGAATTTCTGCTGCTTAAAGAACCGGAGTCAACCTATAACGTCAAAGCGTATGATGCCGGCCGATCAACGCTGACACTGGATGGTGATATAGATCTTGCGGACGGTGATGAGCTTGCGTTTGAGCTTCGGAGTCCGGAGGAGGCGCCGATTTTAGGAGCGTGTATCATAACAAAAACACCAATGAACGGGGAATTTCCGCCGATGCAAATGCGGCTGTCGACCACCAAGGGAACCAACGCCCTGCTTGAGCGGGCCGGGGCGAAAACGCTGTTTTTGATCACGCAGGGATATCGTGACCTGCTGCATATCAGGAATCAGCAGCGACCCGAGCTTTTTGCACTCGATATCCAAAAATCAAAACCGTTCTTCCGTCATATTGTGGAAGTCCCGGAGCGGATTGATGCGGATGGGACTGTCATCACACCACTGGACAAAGAACTTCTGAAAGAGCGAATCGAACCATTTCTTGGCGAGATTGAGTCGGTGGGTGTTTGTCTGATGAACAGCTATCGAAATGACGAGCATGAGATACAGTTGGCCGGGATTCTGCGGGAGCTGGGTGTGAAATTCATCTCACGGTCGGCTGAGCTTAGTCCCGAAATAAAAATTGTGCCCCGAGCTGTAACGACAGACGTTAATGCTTATCTCGAGCCGATTATGGAACGGTATCTGTCAAGAATTTCGGACGTTATTCATGGGCACTCCTTCCGCGTGATGAGCAGTGGCGGCACCTTGGTGGAGTCGGAGCATTACCGGCCAAAGGATGGGTTACTAAGCGGGCCTGCTGGTGGTGTAATTGGCGCTGCGGCGATTGGGAAGCGGGTTGCAAAAAGCCTGTCAGGTTTCAGCCAGGGAAATTCTCAGACCAGATCTGATGCCATTGAAAACCTGACAGGCTTTGAAAAGATCATTTCTTTCGATATGGGCGGAACAAGCTCTGATGTGGCAAGGTTTGATGGTGAAATCGATTATGTGTACGAGCATTCTGTTGGCGATGCAACACTCTCCGCACCAGCGGTCGAGATCGAAACAGTAGCTGCAGGCGGTGGTTCTATCTGTGGTTTTGATGGACAAAGTCTTATTGTGGGACCCGAAAGCGCAGGGGCTGATCCGGGCCCGGCGTGCTACGGTCGCGGCGGCCCGCTGACTATTACGGATGTAAACCTGTTGAGCGGTCGGCTTCATCCGGCAAATTTCCATATTTCGATTGTACCTGAGGCGGCGGAAGAACGTTTGAATGAAATCCTGGAAGCGGCCGGTAAATTGTCCCGCGAAGAGGCACTGGATGGATTCCTTGATATTGCCAATGAGCGGATGGCGCAGGCAATACGAAAAATCTCGCTGCAGAAAGGGTTTGATCCCTCTGAATACGCAATGGTGGCTTTTGGCGGGGCCGGCGCACAGCATGCCCTCGCAATTGCGGCGAAGCTGAATATGGAACAGGTACTGGTTCCATCTGATGCGGGACTGCTCAGTGCCTACGGACTTCAGCAGGCTCGCCTCGAACAGATTGCTACAAAGCAGGTGCTGAAACAGTTAGATGAGGTTGAATCGGAGCTTGGTGCCTGGTTTGATGAACTAAAAGCAAAAGCCATGGAGGAATTAGAGAATCAGGGTGTTTCTGAAAACAGTATTGAAATTACGAGGCAAAATCTCTTTCTGCGGTTAAAAGGACAGGATTCCTCGCTTGAAATTGATTTTTCCAAAACCGGGACAATCGAAGATAACTTCAGAAAAGCATATGAAGATCAGTACGGCCATTGGATTGAGGATCGCGAAATTGAAGTGGAGGCAATTCGGGTGAAGGCTTCAGAAAGATCTCCCATTGAGGGGGGGCAATCCGAAGGAGCGAATGTGACGCCAGGCAGGGGAGTGTCCGCGGAATCTGAAATAACACCTCTCGACCTCGCTCCTCAAGGAGAGATCTCTTTTTCTACACCTTTTCAAGAGATTTATTCGAGACATGAACTCAAATCCGGCACGAAACTCACCGGCCCGGCGCTGATTTTGGATCCGTACAGTACGACTGTTATTGAAGAGGGGTGGAAGGGAACATTGCTTGATGATGGGACGTGGGTATTGAAAGACCTGTCAGGTTTTAGAAACCTGACAGGTCTAAAGTCTGACCAACGCTCCGAAGCCGTCAACCTGCAGCTCTACACGAACCGATTCCGATCCGTGGCGGATCAAATGGGGGAAATGCTTCGGAAAACGGCAATGTCAGTCAATGTGAAAGAGCGGCTGGATTTTTCCTGCGCACTGCTCGATGCAGATGGTTATCTCGTGGTAAATGCTCCGCATATTCCCGTTCATCTCGGGGCGATGGGAACGTGTGTTAGGACGCTGATTAAGGCACTAAAAAAAGACCCGTCAGGTTTTCAAAACCTGACGGGTCTCGGTGAGGAAAACGAATTCAAAGAAGGCGACATCATCGCCACCAATCACCCTGGTTATGGCGGATCGCACCTGCCGGATGTGACCGTGGTAACGCCAATCTTCTTTAATGGCAAGCGTATCGGGTTTGCCGCCAGCCGGGCTCATCATGCCGAGATGGGTGGGAAACGGCCGGGATCGATGCCCCCGGATGCCAACAACCTGGCAGAGGAGGGCGTGGTGATCCCGCCCACGTTCATTGCCAGGGGCGGTGAGTTCGACTGGGACCCCATCAAAAACCTGCTTCAAAACAGCCGCTGGCCAAGCCGATCTATTCATGAAAATATGGCCGATTTGCAGGCAGCCGTTGCGGCGAATCATCGGGGAGCGGAGGAGCTCAGGAAAATTGCGACTCAATTTGAAGTTTCTGAAGTAACACGTTATATGGACAAGCTGAAAAAGTATGCAGCCGGACGGATGCGATCAACGCTCAAAAAACTGCGTGATGGATCATATCATGCCGAAGAAGAGATGGATGACGGATCAAAACTTGTGGTGTCATGCGAGGTAAAAGAAGACTCGGTCAGCATTGATTTTACGGGAACATCCGGAGTCCATTCCGGGAACCTGAACGCTAATCCGTCGATCGTGAGCAGCGTGGTGATGTATGTGCTTCGGCTGATGGTGGACGAACCGCTGCCGCTCAACGATGGACTGCTGGATCCGGTGAAGCTTATCATACCGAATGGCATGCTGAACCCCAATTTTACGGATGATCCCTCCGACTGTCCGGCGGTGGTTGGCGGCAATATCGAAACGAGTCAGCGGCTGGCGGATACACTGCTGAAAGCGTTCGGGCTTTCTGCCTGCAGCTACGGGACGATGAACAATGTACTCTTCGGCAATGAATCATTTGGCTACTATGAAACGGTTGGGGGCGGAACCGGTGCGGGGGATAGATTTCACGGTTCTGATGCCATCCATCAACATATGACAAATACCCGCGCAACCGATCCCGAAGTTCTGGAACACCGCTATCCGGTTCGGCTGGACAGGTATTCAATCCGAAAAAATTCAGGCGGAAAAGGCAAGTGGAATGGTGGAGACGGTCTTGTTCGTGAAATGACGTTTCTTGAACCGGTCAGCCTGTCCGTTTTAGCACAGCATCGAGTGGTTGAACCGTATGGTTTGAATGGGGGTAAAAATGGCCAAACCGGTAAACAGTGGATTGAATCAAAAGATGGCTCACAAACCGAATTGAAGTGGAGAGACGGAGCCGATTTAAATAACGGAGACCGGTTTGTCCTGCATACACCGGGTGGCGGAGGGTATGGTGAACAATAGTCGTGACAGATTGCAACAAACCCCTTAAAAGACTGTTGATAATAAAACGGAAGGCGTAGTATTTTTATCTGAATTTAGATCAAAGTAAAACATGGAAACGGACACAGCAGAACAAAGGCTTGAATCCAGACGCATACAGCCAACGGCCATGCGATTGAGGGTTCTTAACTATCTCTCCGAAAGAAAAGCGGCGGTCAGCCTTGCCGATCTTGAACAACACTTTTCTAACTCTGACAGGACAACGCTTTACCGCACACTGAAAACATTCCAGGAGCATGGCGTTGTTCATCAAATATATGATGAGAGCGGAAGCACAAAATATGGACTTTGCGCAGAGAATTGTACCTGCTCTTATCCTGATGACATGCACGCCCATTTCTATTGCACATCCTGCGAGAATACATTCTGTTTCCAAAATCTGTCTATTCCGAATATTAATTTACCCGATGCATTTCAGCCATCATACGGCAACTTCGTGATTACCGGACGCTGCCCCGACTGTTGAAGCTAATCTTTGCAATACGGTTGCACGAGGTAAATCCATACTTTTCTGAAAGAATCTGGAAATAGAAATCCGTACATCCGAATTTAGTATGTCTGAAAATGTTACTGATGAAGCCTGCTGCGACTCGTGCGGTTCATGTTCGCCGCAAAAGACCTCCGAATCGTCGTCATATCTTACAGAGTATTGGGCGCCAATTCTTAGCGGGCTGCTTCTTTTGGGCGGTCTCTCAATAGAGCACTTGCTGCAGGCCGGCTGGTTTTCAGGCCCCGCTAAGCTGATCTGGTATCTCGTCGCCTACATGCCCGTTGGGCTACCGGTACTTCAACAGGGGCTCAAAAACGCCTTAAACGGCAGTCTGTTTACTGAATTCTTTTTGATGGGAATTGCTACGGTCGGGGCGTTCTTCATCGGCGAATATGCTGAGGGTGTGGCCGTTATGCTCTTCTATTCAGTGGGTGAACTCTTTCAGCAGCGCGCGGTACAAAAAGCCAGGGCAAATATCAGGTCGCTGTTGGATGTCCGTCCCGAGACTGCTCACCTGCTTCGCGACGGACAGGTGACGACAGTCCATCCCAAATCAATTTCTGTTGGAGAACAGATTCGGGTCAGGCCGGGTGAACGCGTTCCGCTTGATGGGGAACTGATATCAGAAGGTGGTGGCTTTGATACATCTGCCCTGACTGGTGAGAGTACGCCGCGCTATTTTTCAGAAGGGGAGACCGTACTCAGCGGCATGGTGAACCAAAACCAGGTAGTGGAGCTGGAGGTTACCAAGTCGTACGAGAACAGCTCGATTTCCAGAATTCTCCAGCTTGTCGAAGACGCATCATCCCGAAAGGCTGAGACGGAGCTGTTTATCAGGCGCTTTGCAAAAATCTACACGCCGGCAGTTGTGGGATTGGCTGCGCTGCTGGTTGCACTTCCTGCCATATTTGTAACTCCCTACGTTTTTGATGAGTGGCTGTATCGCGGCCTTGTTTTCCTGGTTATTTCATGTCCGTGCGCTCTCATGATTTCGATTCCGCTCGGCTATTTCGGTGGAATTGGAGCGTCATCCAAAAACGGGATTTTGGTAAAAGGCTCGAACTTTCTGGATGCGCTGACGTCGGTTAAAACGGTCGTTTTTGATAAGACGGGCACGCTTACGGAAGGACGATATTCTGTGCAGGATATCGATTTCATAAGTAATAACCAGGACCAGATGATTTCACTCCTAAACGCAGTTGAGACCTCTTCTACGCATCCGGTTGCTAAAGCGATAACAGAACATATTGGGAAGGAGACAATTCTTCAGCCGAAAGTAACTGATCAGCAGGAACTGCCCGGGTTTGGTGTGAAAGCAATTGCCGACGGTAAACCTGTCATTATCGGGTCTGAAAAGCTGATGAGACGGGAAAATATAGATTTGAATGGTCACGCAAAAAATGGGCGGTCAGACCGTTCAGTGGTCTACTTTGCTGTTGATGGTAAGCATGCGGGGACAATAACTCTGTCTGATCGGTTGAAAGCCGATGCTGCAGACGCCATCAAACAGCTAAAAAAACTTGGCGTTGAGCGGACGATAATGTTGAGCGGAGACCGGAAATCGATTGCGGATGAAGTGGGTAAAGATATCGGGATTGATGAGGTATTTGGCGATCTGTTGCCGGATGAAAAAGCGAACAAACTGGATAAGATTAAGCAGAGATATCCCGGTGTAACAGCGTATGCGGGAGATGGAATTAACGATGCGCCTGTGCTGGCTCTGAGCGATGTGGGAATTGCGATGGGAGCAATGGGAAGTGATGTAGCCATTGAAACGGCCGATGTGGTCATTCAAACCGACCAGCCATCAAAAATTGCGACATCTATCCGTATTTCGAAGGCAACCCGAACTATTGTCTGGCAAAATATTGGCCTTGCTTTAGGCGTCAAAGCACTGGTGCTTTTATTGGGTGCGGCCGGCATGGCAACTCTTTGGGAAGCGGTATTTGCTGATGTGGGCGTAACGCTGCTTGCTGTTTTAAATGCGGTAAGGATTCAGAAGATGGATTTTGATTGAGTTATGGAAATCACTGCTTTTGAGAGTTTATAGGGCTTTGATTGGCTCACTAAACACCCCTCCCACGCCATAGCGTGGACTCCCCTTTCCGCAGGGATTCCTTACGGGGCAAGGGAAGAGTTAATACTTCTACCTCTCAAATGCTGTTGCCCCGTTTTGGGAGAAAATTAGTGTTTACCATTGAAAATCACTTCACATAAAGACCCTGGAAAAGACCCCATAGCAGTGATCCACAATACTGCACGGTTTTGTTTATAATTTTAAAATCTTTTGTTGTAAACACACGCTGACGCTTGAGAATGACAAATCCATATACAGGTGTATCTTCAGGAATTCTCATCGTATTTTTCGTGAGCTCTTTGCGTGTTATTTTGAACAAAGGAATTCCAATTTCAGAACTCAATCCTTCTGCCATCGCAGTAGCAGAAAAAATTCCACTTTTCCCTGATCCGGAATTATTTGTGAGGTAAGCTTTTTTCTCCTGAGTCAGCACGTTGTAAGCGTGTTCAGTCTTGATGTCATCCGGCCCGAAGTCATCGGGCTGGCGACCGCCCAGATACATAAGCAGATTGGGCCGTTCATTTTCAATGGACCAAAATGAAATATAATCGATACCAAAATGTCGCTTTATATTGGCCCCAAGTCGACGTGCAGAGAAGAAAAAATCATTTTTTCCTGCATCAAAAACCAGCTCCTTAATGATTTCTATACTTTTTCTTCTATGATCTGTTTTCTGAGGGGTGGAAATTATAGTTCTTCCAACATGGCGTCTGATATGCTTTTGCAGGTTCTCTTTTCCCATATCGGTTAAAAGTGCGTCTTTGCTGATGAAAGTAGCTGCACCAAGCATCAGTGCTTTCTTTTCCCTTTCTTCGGTCACTTTTCCTGTAAAGATGATAACCGGAATCTCACGATAAGCGGAATCAAGCATAAGCGATTCTAACAGTTCCAGACCTGAAAGATCCGGCATCTGGATATCAAGAATCAGTAGATATACTGACTCCACAGCAAGTATATCTATTGCTTCCTGTGCATCAGAAGCAAACCGGAGGTCATATTGTTTGCCCAGAAGCGCTTTCAGAATAATATGTATCGTTGGTTCATCATCAACGATGAGCAGAGTTGGTTTCTTCATAACTGGGTGGCTGTAGTTTAAAATCTAATCACGTGAGTATAACTAAATTATCGGCACGTTGGAGAAATTGATTAACTGTAAACCTGAGTTCAATTGTAAATATTAGTGAAGTGCGTTAGCTATTTATTCTAATTTTTGAGTCTAACTCAAGTTTTAACAAAAAGCTGTCATAACCGTGATTGCACAACCTTCAATAATTGCTGAACCTGTGGATTGTTCGGATAGATCCTGCTCAACTCCTGGGCCTGTTTAAGCGCCATTTGGTTTCGTCCTTCTTGCAGATATAAGGTCGTCAATCCGTACCGAAAATCACCGTTTTCCGGCTCCAGTTCTATCGCCCGTTTGTATGCCGCTTCAGCTTGCTGTGGATTCCCCATCGTTTGATGAGCAATTGCAAGATTATAAAAAACACGGGCGTTGCCGGTTAGCAACTCCGCCGCCTGCTCAAAATAATCAACAGCTTCGTTCATCCGGTTTTCTTCAGCAAGCAACAGGGCCAGGGAATAATAGGCATCTCCAAACCGGGGCTCTTGGTCAATGACAGTTCGAAGCAGTTCCTCTGCCTCTTCATTTTTACCCTCAGCGTTGAGCAAATATGCCAGATTGATACGCGCAGGATTAAAATAGGGATCTCTTTGCAGAGCTTTCCGATAAGCAGCTATCGCCTGGTCTGTCTGCCCTTGTTTTTCAAAAAACTGTCCTCTGTTCATCAGGCCCTGTGGAAAATACTGGTTTACATCCAGGTAGGCTCTGTACTCCTGCATGGCGTTCTCAAAATGATCCCGGCTGCCTTCAGCTACGTCATGCAGAGCAAACCCCGCTAGTTGCTGAGCAGCCGAAAGCCTCACCGAGCGAACACTATCGGATAGTGCATGTTCCAGCAGTGTAAGTCGGCTATCAGATGGTAACGCCTCCATTGCTTTGGCAGCTGTGGTGCGAACCATTGGAGAGTCGGATTTTATCGCATCGCGCAGAATGTCAACAGCATCTTCATCCGGATAGCGCCCCACATACCAGACAGCTGTCGCGCGAATGATCTCCGGTTCTGAGGTATCTTCGATTAACTCCCGCAGGCCTTTGTTATCCGACCGCTGCTCTGCGTCGGCTTTCAATAATGCGTCTGAAAAATGATCGGGGCGGTCGGGGCCATACCACGTTTCAACAGCATCTGCTGCCCACTCCGCCGATCGGTCGGTGTGGCAGTCATTACAGGCATTGGGCGTGCCGAATTGGCTGCTTTGATCCGGACGCGGCACCCGAAAGCTGTGATCACGGCGGTAGTCGTTTTCCATATAAGTTCGCCCGGTCATATGGCAATTAATGCATTGGGAAGATTCAGTATTGGGCTCATGAAAATGATGGTCGGCAGTATTATACTCAGGCTCGTGGCAGCTCATGCACAGCTGGTTATTGGTCAGCGGCTGGCGCAGCTGCTGGCTGTGCGGGTCGTGGCAGTCGCTGCACGTTACGCCTTCAGTATACATTTTACTCTGCAGGAAGGATGCAAACACATATACCTCTTCAAGGATCTGCCCATCAGCAAAGTGAGTATTCGGGTGAGGAAGAGATGGATCAAAATGATCCAGGTAGGGATCCCCATGGATATAATCATCGGTGAGTTTTTGTCGAAGCGAATGGCACGGGGCGCACGTATTGATCTCCTCGATCTGTGAAGATGTGCTCGTCAGGGTCAGATCTTCCCGGATACGTTCCTCAGAGGCCTCTTCTCCCGCCGGACTCCTGACAAACTCTACGTGATCGCCGCCCGGCCCGTGGCACGCCTCGCAGCTTACATCGATGACGTCCCAGCTGGTGTGAAACGAATCGGCCTCGGCGATATAATTCTGTTTCAGGTTGGTCGAATGGCAGTCCGCGCACATTGTGTTCCAGTTCATGGAACCCCCTGTCCAGTGCATCCAGTCATCAGAGTCATACTCTTCATCAGGCTGCAGGGAAAACCATCGGTTTTCCTCCGTATCCCAGGCAATATGCAGCGCCTGTATTTTGCCGTCCCCAATATTAATCAGGTACTGCTGAAGCGGTTCCCAGCCGAAGGTGTAGTCAATTGTATAGGTTTCAGATTCTCCCTGCTCAGTGGCATCCACCATGTAGTTTTGGCCGTCTCTATAAAAACGATAGCTATTTTCTCCCTGCGAAAATTCTGCGTCCTCAAAATCTCCGCGTACATGTTCGTCATCTGCTTCCCCGATGGCATAATCGTGATGTGACCCTTTCCATGCGTCCCACTCTTGCCCGTGGCACGATTGGCAGGTTTGATCGCCGACAAACCGGTGATTGGGCGGGATACCATCGGAATTTGTCACTGTAGTTTCAGCCTTATCATTTTCTTGTTTGCAACTAAAAACGATACAGAAACAGAAGAAAAGAAGCAGAATGCCAATCAATCTGAGTGATGGTGAAAAAAACACGGACATATCAAGAGTATACTTCTTCATACTTTTCTACTGCTCACGTCTTGTTTCCATATTCGTGTGATCACTACCGGAAGCAAAGTCAATAGCTCTATCTCCATCTTTATCTTCCAGCGAAGCATCTGCTCCGTATTCAA
Source organism: Rhodohalobacter sp. 8-1 (assembly GCF_038150125.1). Lineage (NCBI taxonomy): Bacteria > Pseudomonadati > Balneolota > Balneolia > Balneolales > Balneolaceae > Rhodohalobacter > Rhodohalobacter sp. 8-1. Next base: position 77,957 of record NZ_JBBVMF010000007.1, read on the forward strand.
GTAAAAGCTCAATTATTTTCAGATTTCCCTCTGCTGCAGCGTACATCAGCGGTGTCCACTCCTCCACTGAATCAGAACAGTTGACATCCGCACCATTTACGAGCAGCTGAGAAATTGTCTCTGGAAAAGGGCCGCTCGTGGTGAACATAAGATGCGTGCGGCCTTGATCATTTTCCAAATTTAGCTCTGCACAGTTTTCAATCAGTAAATTAATCACTTCATTAAGTCCATTGAAAGCGGCAAACATCAGTGCTGTACGTCCCAATTCATTGGCCTCATCCAAAGAGATACCTTGCCAGATGGATGCATTTACAGTCTGCAGATCACCGCTAAGTGCTGAACTATGTAAATAACAGCTTCTTTTAACTAATCCGAAACTCACTCCAATTCGTGATGTCATGCAGGGCAACTTGCGAATTGGCAGGATATAATTATGTAAAATGCTTTTGAATCTCCCAAGCTACTGCTTCACGTGAATTTTCTTTTCGTCAGCACTGAATTGAGACGGTCGGCGAAACCGCACATCGGTGGCGTCGGCTTTTTCGAATGTATCAAACATTTCCTGCCTCATCTGTTGTACCCGTTCCTGGTGTTCAGGAACATCGATCAAATTGTGCATTTCATTTGGATCGGTCTCCAAATCGTAAAGTTCATTCTTATCCCATACTCCGTGGTAGTAGATATATTTATAACGGTCACCCCGAATCGCATAGGTAGTGGGTGTATGAGGAAAAGAGTGTTCCCAGAAGTATTGGTACACAAAAGTTGATCGCCAGTCATCAATCTGCTCACCCCTTAATAACGGCAGGAAGGATTGGCCATCTAACGCATGATCCTCAGGCATGGAGCCTCCGGCAAGATCCAGCCAGGTTGGACTCATATCAATGTTCATTACGTTTTCTTCTATCACGGTTCCCGGTTCAATCATCCCCGGTGCCCAAGCCAGCATCGGCACCCGCATCGATTCCTCGTATGCCTGTCGTTTATCAATGAGCCCGTGCTCGCCAAGCATAAAGCCATTGTCGCCCATATAGATGACAAGTGTTTCCTCAGCCAGTCCTTCATTTTCCAGGTACTCTATTACACGGGCAACGCTTTCATCTACAGCCAGAAGCGACTCGCTGTAACGTGTAATAATCTCATCGAGATGTTTGGGGTGATCATCCCGGTTGTGGTACATATAGTCCACACCGTGCCAGCTATAACGTTGTTCTCGAACCCAATCGGGTTTTCCTTCGTAGTTGCTTTCAATATTTTTCATCGACTGAGGTTGCGGGATATACGCATCGGCGTACTCTCCTTCATGCCGCTGAGAGGGTTCAAATTCAGCATGAACAGCCTTGTGTGAGAGATAGGCAAAAAACGGTTGATCGCGGTCAATCTCATCCAACCAGTCAATGGTGTAGTCGGTCAGGATATCTGTGATGTATCCCTCATAATCATCCCGTTCACCATCAATATTTAAGGTGGGGTTATAATAAACACCCTGTCCCCGGAAACTAACCCATCGGTCAAAACCCGGTTTGGGATTGTCGTGATCACCACCGATATGCCATTTTCCAAAGTAGCCCGTTTGGTAGCCGGCTTGTTGAAGAGACTCACCAATCATGGCTGTACCTTCAGGCATGATGTTGTGATTGTCGACAACACCGTGGCGAAACGGATATTGTCCCGTAAGGATTGACGCCCGGCTTGGCGAACAGAGCGATGTGCTTACAAATGCATTGGCAAGATGCGCCCCTTCCTCAGCCATGCGGTCCATCGCCGGTGTTTCCAAAAAATCGGGACTATTGGGATGGAAGCTCATGTAATCGTATCGGTGATCATCTGCCAGGATAAAGATTACGTTTTTAGGTTGCTGTTGAGCAAAGCTAAGAGTACTGCATATCAGCAAAAGAGAGATGAGAAATGAGAATATCGAAATTTGTTTCATATCTAAGTTAGTTTATTGTTTTTAACAGGGAGACAATAATGAAGGAATTAATCCGGATAATTCTCCAGAATTTCATGGACTTAGAATGTCAGATTTTCCTGCTTTTGCAGCTGGTAATCCCGGCAAAGTAGCCTTTTGCAGTTTTGGGGATCAGTCAGCAGGCGGAAACCGCACTGAATATCCAGAGGCATGCCTGGCGCATAATTAAGCATGACGGTATTAACGTTAATTACCGGGCATTTTCATTCAAACAGTTATTCCATATGCTCTTTAATACTGAATTGATCGTTATCAAGCGGACGGATCCAGATGTTTCGGAAACTCACTTTCGAGTTGTGATCTTGCAACTGAAGGGGAGCTTTTCCGTGCGCTTCATATTCCGGGTAACCGATATATGGAGTATGACCGTAGATCTCGGTGTTATTTTGCACAACCACTCCATTCCATATAACCGTAATTCTCGCCGGTTCTTTCAGTGATCCGTCGTCGTTAAATCTTGGTGCTTTGTAAGAGATGTTGTAGGATTCCCACTCTCCCGGTTTTTTTGTTGGATTAACCAATGGGGATGTTTGCTTATAAATGCTGCCGGCCATCCCGTTAACGTATGTTGGATTTTGATAGGCATCCAATACCTGGAGTTCATACCGGCTTTGCAGGAAGATACCACTATTGCCGCGGTCCTGACCTTCATGTTCCATATTCATCGGTGATCTCCATTCAATATTGAGCTGCACATCACCGAATGATTCTTTGGTTTCTATTCCGCCTGTTCCGGGCACTACAGTCAAAGCACCATCTTCCTCAATTTCCCAACCAACATCACCGCCGTCAAAAGATTGCCAACGATTGGTGTCGGTGCCATCAAAAAGGATTATAGCATCCGATGGAGCATCGAAAAAGATGTTGTCACCCGAATCAATTACGGGCACTTCAGGTTCATAAAATTCAGTGTCTTCCGGTTCCATATCCTGATTTTGGGCACAGGATACTGTTACGGTTCCGAATAAAAGAAGTAAAGCAATAAGAGAAGCAAGTTTGGGATTTAGTATAGTATTCATTGAATGATTTGCACTTTAATTTATAATTGAGTGGCTTTTGATGTTCAATTTATAATTGATTCAAATGCTTGGAAACGTCCACGGATTTCTGTAGTCCGGTTTGATAATATCCGAATATTCATGCTCATCAACCAATTCGCCCGTGCTGTACCACTTCAGTGTATCCCCTGTGAGGTACGAAAGATTCCCCAGGTGAGCGTACATGGCCGCTAAGTGACCTGCCTCAATAGGAGCCGCTGCCGTTTCATTTCCGCGAATACTTTCAATGAAATTATTGGCGTGAACATCATGATAAGAGGAATCTCCTTCTTCTGAAATCCTTTCAACAAGCGGTCGGTCATCTTCTCCTTCAACCGGGATAATTTCCCAGCTCTCACGATTCACTACAAGTGTGCCTTTATTCCCTATAAATGCAATTCCATAATGGCGATTATAGGGCCCTATTTCAAGTCCGCCGGTATGCTTCCATTCCATATTAAAGTCATCAAATGCATAGGTAGTAGTCTGTGTATCAGTCACTTCAATCGCTCGGTCCATTCCTGAAAAAATGCCGCCAATAGAGTGAATCGAGTTTGGCATTCCCTCGACCTCCATTGCCCAGAGTGCAATATCCAGCAGGTGAACACCCCAGTCGGTCTGCACCCCGCCGCCATAAGGCCAGAAAAATCTCCATGAACCGTGGAAATGATTTTGGTTGAAAGCACGGTTTGGTGCGGGTCCTAACCACATGTTGTAATCCACTCCTTCAGGCACGGGACTGTTCTCCACAGGATCAGCACCTATTCCATACCCAAAATTTCCCCAAAGATCTACCTGTCGGATTTTTCCGAGATGTCCGGACTGAACAAGATCAACTACACGTTGCCAATGAGCACCGCTTCGCTGCTGCTGGCCAACCTGAACCACATGACCATAATAGTTTGCCGCTTTCTTCATTACGTTGATTTCTGCAATAGAATTGGCCAGCGGTTTTTCAACGTAAACATGTTTTCCTGCTTCAAGGGCGTGAACTGTCTGCAGGCAGTGCCAGTGATCTGGGGTTCCAACAATCACGGCATCAAGGTCATCGTTTTCGAGTAATTTTCGATAATCACTATAAAGCTCCGGCGTTTCTCCAGTCATCTGTTCAACATCCGCAGATCGATTCTCCAAAATATTTTGGTCAACATCACATAAACCAATACAGTTAACACCTTCAACATTTAGTGCATTTGTCAAGTCACCAAAACCCATCGATCGGCATCCGATAAGGGCTATATTTACAGTGTCTGACGGAGCAACGGTGAAATTTTTGAGGCTTGAAAAGGGCGCAACTGATGCCGCTGCCAGAGCCGAACTTGTAGTTCTGATAAATTGGCGTCGTGTATATTTGGTCATAGTAGCAAGGTTTTCTTAGCGAACGATGATGCTATTGTTGAGTCCTTAACTATAAATGATTTTTTTTAAGGATGAAAGCGGTTTTATCCAATTGATTTGCAGCTTCTTCCATTTATTGTATAACCTTATAAACACACAAATGCTAGGCTGATCTCTTCCTATGGTTATGGCTGCTCAAAGCCTGTCATTATCGCTTCGGGTGCATATAAAGTGCAAGCAATTGTTATTCAGAACTCACAAATTGAGTCTATCAGCCAATCACTCAAAAGCCCGAAATGTATATCCGGAAGCGGCGGCTTCCTGGTTTTCACATCCATCCATAAACCGACGACTGGGGTTTTTTGATCTTCGCAGTTTCAATTAGAAGAACAAGAGTTTATCATCAAAATTTTAGAGTAAAGTAGTTACATCATTTGGATTGATATTGATATGGATCGGTTTTTGCGACAGGTAAACCACTTCATTGCTGATTCTCATACATCAAATTCTTCATTTTATTCAGGACATCTGCATAATCCGGATCATGTGCAAGGTTACGGGTCTCTTCGTAATCTTCCTGATAGTCATAAAGCTCCCGGGCAATGACCTGGTTTCCCGGTTCGGGGTGGAAGAAATTGGTTCCATCCCATTCGGGGTTCACAACCCACTCGGTATAACGGTAGCGATCGCTTCGTATGGAATATCCCATTCCATTGGGATCACCGTGAATATTCCTGGGATACTGGCTGAGTGCATAGGGCTTCCAATCTGAGGCCGGATTTTCCATAAGTGGCACAAAGCTTTGCCCCTGAATCATTTCTGGCATTTCCAATCCGGCAAATTCAACCAGTGTTGGAAATATATCAAGAAGTTCTACCGGCCTTTTAACCACGGTTTTGGAAAACAGATCCGGATGGCGAAACATCAGGGCACTGTGAGTGGCCTGTTCGTAATTGGTATGTTTGCACCACATCCCATGATCTCCCAGATGGTACCCATGATCTCCGAACAGTACAATCGCTGTATTTTCATCAAGGCCGGTTTCTTCCAGCGCATCCAGTATAATGCCTATCTGTGCATCTATAAAACTGACTGACGCATAGTATCCATGTGTCAGCTCCAGCTGTTTCTCTTCGGGTATAGGTTCTCCACGTCCTGGAATATCGGGATAATTACGCAGTTCCCAGGAGTCCTGAAAGGCAAATTCCGGGGCTCCTTCCGGCATTTTCATGAAATCAGGGAGTGAGATTTCGGCCGGGTCATACAGATCCCAATATTTTCTGGGCGCAGAAAAGGGTAGGTGCGGACGAATAAAACCGATTGCATAGAAAAATGGCTCTTCAGTTCCAGCTTTCCCTTGTAGAGCTTCTACTAGTTCCATCGTCATATGGCCATCCGAATAGGCAATATCCGGTACATCGGCAATTTCGACTGATGGTCCACGTGTAAACAGGTAGTGTTCAAGGCCATTTAGGCCTCTCTCTTCAGCAAACTTGTCACGCATTCTATTATATGCAATGTTGTCTTTATCGGCGTAGTCCTTATGCCCGCCCATGTTCCATCCTTCTGTCCAGGCAAACGAATCATACGTCTCTGAGCCGGGACGCAGATCATGTTCCCTTCCTCGCCCCGGGAAATGAAACAACTTGCCCCAGCCCCTTGTCGAATAGCCATGTTCCTTGAAATGCTGAGGAATAGTCACTACTCCAGGAACCGTTTCACGGACATGAGTATTCAGATCATATACGCGAGTGGAATCAGGACGTAAACCTGTGAGCAGACTGGCACGTGAAGGTGAACAAATAGCCTGCTGACTATAGGCATTTGTAAATAATATGCCTTCGTTGGCCAGTCGGTCAAAATTTGGCGTGTGGATAATATCATGTCCGTACACATTCAGCATAGGTTTGAGATCATCCACTGAGATGAACAGGATATTCATCGGATCTTTGTCTGTGTTGCCTGAAAATAAAAAAAAGGCCGCTATAGAAAACAGAATGAGTGATATACGTGGCAAAATGGAGGATGTTTATTATTCAACGATTTAGTGTTTATCTGAGGCTGTTAATCTGGTTCAGGTTTCAGCCTGCTAATGGAGACATTATGATATACGTTAGTCTGGATGAGGGAGCCAAAACACTCGTAAAAGCAGATCTTACCCTTGTCAAGGTCGAGTGACTGGAACAGAGTTGATAACGTCAGTTTTACAGCCGGCACATCTTTGATACATTAAAACGGTTTAAATTCGATGTGTCTATTATGTTAAAAACAACGGTCATTCACAACAGTTTTGATTGAATCCAGTGATTGTGTTCTTTTGCTGCTAGCAGACATCCCAAACCAGCTCAATTCGGTTATCGATGTATTTGCTGATGTTGGCGTAACGCTGCTTGATGTTTTGAATGCTATCCGAATTCAAAAGATGGATTTCGGATAGTGATGAGTGAATGATATACAAATTATTAATCCAATCTTATTTACAGCTTTTCATGAGGTCTTATTAAGCCGCTTAGGTCATTCAGTAAGTAAGATTCGATATTTTTATCATTCGATAGGACAAAATTTGTTGTTTTAACAGTTCAAGCCATTGTAGTAAACGGCGCAGAGTCCCTTGGGATGTTAAAAAAGGATCTGCAAAAGCAAAGTCCCGTTCTCTATAATAAATTAAGGATGTTCTAAATGGTAGTTCAAAAAAAACTTGCCACCCAACCACAAGCTTTCCCGTGGATCCTACAAAATTATGATGTAAAGAGTTGAATTTCTTCCTTTTAATGTGAATTATAGACTGTGATTCAAAAAATATAAACATCGTAAAAAACTGGGGACATAGTTATGAACTTTCAAGGAATGAAGAAGTTAAACGATTTGGCACCACTTCTGCTAAGAATAGGTGTAGGCGTCATTTTTATTGTGGCTGGATGGGGAAAACTGAACGGAATAGAAGGAGTTCAAGGATTTTTCGGTGATCTTGGAATTCCTTTACCCGGATTAATGGCGTGGGTTGTAGCAATCGTTGAGTTTTTTGGCGGGCTGATGGTTTTACTTGGAGCATATATTCGAATTCCCGCGATGTTACTGGCATTTACCATGGTTGTGGCTATACTGACAACAAAACTAGGAGGCGAATTCAGCGCCGCAAGACTGGATATTATGCTGCTATTGACCACATTGGCACTCTTTTTCCTCGGAAGCGGGAAATATTCAGTGGATGATAAACTTGACAGGAGCTGACTAACTTCTACAGAGAATTTTTAGAAATATACTTCCAATAAAAGTCCTGTAGTTAATTCTACAGGCTTTTTTGTGTTTGGAATAATCATTTAACATTAATTTTTAAGAAACGACTTATGAGTCCACTCCGAAAAGTCAGATTTAGTGCCGCTAATTTTCAGAGGGCATGACTTTTCGGAGTGGACTCACTTATAGATCTCAAATCTCAAATCTTTCTGATGAGAGGAATCTGCATAGTTTCACAATCCATATATCTGTACCGACGGAAATTACCTAATCACCTAATCACATAATACCAAACTCCCAATCCACTAATTCTCAACCACAATAAACCGTATCGCCTGGCCGCCGCCGGGAGCGAGTTCCAACACAAGATTATCTCCAGCCGTGACCTCTTTCTCTTCCGTTGCAAACCCATATGGATTCGACTCCCAGTCTGCATCCTCCGAATCGTGATAAATTTCCGCAACGTATTGTTTTCCGTCATCAAGGAATTCCAGTTCGATGTCGAACGTGCGTGCTTCCTCATCCGTCACGCTGCCGAGGTACCAGTCGTCACTGTTCCTATTTTTCTGACATTAGTGATGAGGTTGACCATCTCAGTAAATAAAACCCAAATAAGAACTCAGGGCTTTTATGCAGGAAAAAATGTTTAACCATAACATTGATCGATTTCTACATTAATAAGATTTGGTAGAAAAGCATCTGAAAATTGGAGGTAAAAAACTCCTTTTTGTGAGCGGCACCCGGTTATTTGAATCCAGAGAAAGAGGTGATTTTATCAACATTAATTTCTTCTGTTAGAAGAGAAACAGCAAAAAATATTTAAATCATAGCTTTGATATTAGTATGAAAACCGAGTCAAAACTATAATTAGTGGTCGTTTAAATGTTGAAGCGCAATCGTTTGTGACTTTTTTTTGAAACAAGAATTAAAGAGGTCCGTAGATCAGCCATATAAATTTTATTTAACATCTAATATCTATGGCCAACTATATTACATTTTCTATTAAAAAATTTTCTCTCGCTTTCTTTACTGTAATTTTAGTGTGTATTGGTTCAATATTACCTTTAAGTAGTCAAGCCAACTCCTTTTTTAAAGATTCTGCAGCTAAAACTACCGATAAGACCAAACGAGATGATTACCGCTTACACGCAGTTCGTGTAATTTCTTCTGATCTTAAGCTTGATGGCAAACTGGACGAAGCTGCCTGGGCAGATGCTAAAACGATCAGCAACTTCACCCAGCGGTCACCAGTGATCGGCTCTTCTGCCAGCGAAAATACAGCCGTGAAATTTTTGTATGACAATGATGCACTCTATATCGGTGCGATACTATACGACTCCTCACCTGACTCGATTGCCGCGCCTCTTTTTCGCCGCGATGAAGATGGTTTCAGTGATTGGTTTTTTGCCGGTATAGATAGCTATAATGACGAGCGAACTGCGTTTGTGTTTGCTACTAATCCAAGAGGCGTGCAAAAGGATTTACTCTTTTATAATGACAATCAGGAAGATACAAGCTGGGATGCAGTCTGGGAGAGTTCAGCTGTTATTCATGAAGACGGCTGGTCTGTTGAAATGCGGATCCCCCTCTCACAAATTCGCTATAATCAATCCAAAGATATAAATACAATGGAGTGGGGTATAAATTTTTCACGGCATATTGCCAGAAAAGACGAGGTAGTGTATTGGTCGCCAACACCTCCGGATGATTCTGGTATTGTATCGAAATTTGGACGGTTGGATAATTTGAATAATTTACCAAAGAAAAATCAGCTTGAATTCATCCCCTATATTTCAAGTAAGCTTGACCGGACGCCGCTGACCGGGCAAAACCCCTTTATCAACGAATATGAGTCATCTGTTAATGTCGGGGCGGATATTTCTTACGGATTGAGTTCAAATATGACTTTGACAGCGACACTCAATCCCGATTTCGGTCAAGTGGAGGTAGATCCGGCTGAAGTGAATCTTTCGGCATTTGAAACGTTTTTTCCTGAACGGCGACCATTCTTTTTGGAAGGGTCAGAAATCTTCGATTTTGGTTTTCGGCCTATATTGAATTTGGGAGGTACCCCACAGATATTTTATTCGAGACGGATTGGCCGGGCGCCACAGGGAAGTGTCCCTTCGGAAGCGGCTTACAGCGATGTTCCGTCTCAGACACCTATTGCTGGGGCTGTAAAACTGAGTGGCAAAACACCAGGAGGATGGTCCGTAGGACTGATCAATGCGGTGACGCGACAAAATGATGCCTCTTATAGTCATTCTGATGGTCGTATAGAATCTATTGCTGTTGAGCCGCTGACGAACTACAGTGTTGGTCGGTTGCAAAAAGATTTCCGAGGCGGCAAAAGTGTCGTTGGTGTAATGATGAATTCCGTCATCCGGAATCCATCGCAACCGGCCCTCGCCGGGATTATTTCGGATCAGGCTTATAGTGCCGGCGCAGATTTTCAACATCAGTGGAACAATCGAAAATTTAGGATTAACGGGAAATTTGCCGCTAGCCAGGTCTCTGGCTCAAAAGCGATGATCTCACGTCTACAGCAGTCGAGTGCACGATATTACCAACGACCCGGGGCGGATCATCTTAATTTGGACCTCAACCGAGGTTCGCTCAGCGGGGTATATGGGGATCTTATGGTCACCAGGCAGACCCGGCACTGGATAACCCAGTTTAGGGGATATCGTGTGAGCCCGGGATTTGAAGTGAATGACCTCGGTTTCCAGACCGCTGCGGATCGAAGTACGTTTACCGGCGTCAACTTGTACAAGCAGCCTGAGGCAAACGGGATTTTCCGAAACTATTCTGTTTTTACCCTCGCAGCTCTGACATTCAATACCGCCGGAGATCTTGTGGGTAACATGACTGGAATCGGCAGCTCCTTCCGTTTTAAAAATTTCTGGTCAGTCAGTACAGAGGTATTGGGGTCGTTACGTTCGTATGACGATCGATTAACAAGAGGCGGCCCTATGGGTATGACTCCGGCATCTATGAAATTTAATACAATTGTTTCGACTGATTATCGAAAAAAACTGCAGCTTAAATTCACATCCCGACAGACTATAGACGAACTGGGCGGTCACAGGCGATCCGGATCGGTGATGGTCAGATACCGTCCTCTTCCTGCAGCCAATTTTTCTATAGAGCCACAGTTTACAAGTTACAAAACAACTACGCAGTATGCGGGCACAATCCAGTCACCATCAAATACGGCAACCTTTGGAAAACGCTATTTATTTGCAGATATGCATCAACAAACATTGGCTGCATCTATCAGGGCCGATTGGACTTTTTCCCCAAAACTCAGTCTTCAGTTATTTGCCCAGCCTTTTATTTCAGCTGGAGAATTCAGCCGGTTTAAAGAGCTCGAGCGAGCAGGAAGTATGGATTATAAAGTTTATGACGAAGAATCGGGCTCCGTTCAGTTCAACTCTGAAACAAATCGTTACGAGATAACTCCCGGCGATATAGCTGAAGAATCTTTCGAGATTCGCAACCCGAATTTTAATGTGCGATCGATTCGAGGAAATGCCGTACTTCGGTGGGAATACCGGCCCGGATCAACTGTATTCTTCGTTTGGCAGCAAACGCGAAGCAGCCGGGGAAATGCAGGAACACTCAATTTAGCCGATGATTATGACCAGCTGTTTCGGTCACCTGCCAACCATGCATTTCTCGTGAAATTATCCTTCTGGCTGGGAACCTAAAAGGAAGTGGTTTCTAATGAAAGTCTATAGTTTGATGGCGAAATTTGTGAGCTATCGCATTGACCCTATTCGAAATGTAGATCAATTCTTCTGGAGACCCTTTGATCAGATCCCTTGGGGGAGTAAAACGGTATTTCTCTGTTTTGAACCTCATGGGATGCCAAAGGCAGACAATTAGTAAAAATAATTTCGCACTATTAAACGAAAGAAATGACTGGTTAAACCGACTCGATGAGAAGCTGCAATTACTGAGTTTTACTATTTAATTAAATATAAGATGCCCGTAAAACCGGAAATCTGATAAGCAACATTCTCCGTTACCCAATTTCAGAGAGATTAAAGTCTGAATTAGGTACAGCAGGTCAATCCATCGGAAATTGCCGCTATTCACCAATACCAAAATGAAAAACACTTTATTCCCAATCACCTAATTCTCAACCACTCTGAATCGTATCGCCTGGCCGCCGCCGGGAGCGAGTTCCAAAACAAGATTATCCCCGGTCGCGATCTCTTTTTCTTCCGTTACAAACCCGTATGGATTCGACTCCCAGTCTGCATCGGCCGAATCGCGATAAATTTCCGCAACGTATTGTTTTCCGTTGTCCAGGAAATCCAGGTTGATTTCGAACGAGCGTGCTTCTTCATTAGTCAAGCTGCCGAGGTACCAGTCGTCACTGTTCCTGTCTTTTCTGACGATGGTGATGAAATTGCCGATCTCGGCATTCAGCACACGCGTGTCATCCCAGTCGGCTGGCACGTCTTTGATAAACTGAAATGGTTCGGGACGTTCTTCATAATTCTCGGGAAGATCCGCGGCCATCTGCAGTGGACTGTAGATGACAACATATAGCGCCAGTTCTTTGGCAAGCGTGTGATTCACCCGATTGTCGGGCCGGTATTCTTCAAAAGTTAAATCTACAATTCCCGGCGTGTAGTCGAACGGGCCAGCCAGAAGCCTAGTGAACGGAATATAGAGCACATGGTCAAGCGGATTGCCCTGGTTTTCGCCCCAAGCGTTGTATTCCTGTCCGCGCGCCACTTCACGGGTCATCAGGTTGGGCCAGGTCCGCCGCAGGCCGGTATCTTTTACACCTTCATGCACGTTTAGCATAATCTTATAATCTGCCGCCAGCTCTACAATATCCTGGTGATGATTGACCATATGCTGACCATGATGCCATTCATAATGTTTGTTTCCTTCCTCATTAGTCCAAAAAATCTCCTGCCCGTGGCCTACGTATCCTGTTTTTACTGCCCGAACACCAAGGTCGTTATACAGTTCAAATCCGTCTTCAACTTGCGATTCATAATGTTCAATTGTCGCGGATGTTTCATGATGCCCCATCAGACGCACACCTTTTTCAAGTGCATAATTGGCCAGGTAATCAAGGTCAAAATCATCCATTGGCTCGGTGAAACTGAACACAGCGCCGCTTTCGTACCAGTTTTCATCCCAGCCTTTGTTCCAGCCTTCTACAAGCACGTGATCAAATCCATGCTCGGCCGCAAAATCGATGTACCGTTTTGTGTTCTCGGTTGTGGCACCGTGTCGGGGCCCGGGCCCCCAGGTAGATTTGTCAAGGTGCATCTCCCACCAGATACCCACATATTTTCCAGGTTCAATCCAGCTCGTATCTTCCAGTTTATTGGGCTCGTTAAGATTCAGAATGAGGTATGAGGTGATCAGGTCGCCCGGATTTTCCGCGATCTGAATGGTTCTCCACGGGGTGACCGACGGGGCTTCGGTGCGCACCCGAATGCCATCATACCACGGCATAAGGTTTGCTTTGAGCCGGTTGCCCTCTGTTCTCTCCAGTGTCATGGTGGAATAATCTACAAGTGCCGCTTCATGAATGCTAAGGTAGAGCCCGTCATCGGTTTTCATCGTTAGCGGTGTGTGGACGGTGTCGGCCTCAGAGAGCGGCGTTTCGTTGGTGAGATATTCAAACCGGTTCCACTGGTAAGCGCCAATCCACCAAGCCATATGGTTGCCGGTGAGATTAAATTCAGTCAGTTCATCCATGATATTGAATGCTTTCAGGTTGTCTTGTGCCGGGAACTCGTAGCGAAACCCAATGCCATCATCAAAAGACCTGAAGACAATGATCAGTTCGCGATTCTCACCACCTGGTTCTTTAAGGCCTACTTTCAATTCGTTATAGTGATTACGAATCTCTCTCTTTTCACCCCATACCTGTGTCCATGTATTATCGAAAGTAGTTGATTCAGTGTATTCTATCTCAAACGGACCCGCTAAATCGGTTTCATTCTCAAGCTCAAACCCAAGGGCTGACCGGTCAATGACAGTTTCTGTGTTTCGGATTACAGAGTAATAGGGCCGGCCATCAGCCAGTTCAAATGTAATCGTGTGATTTCCCGCCGGAGAAGAGACTGTATGGCTGGTATCTGCTGCTTGAAATGGGTTGAAAGCGAGTAAAATCAGAAACAGGTAGTTGAGAGGAGCCATGGCAGGTGAATTTATATTATGTTTCCCGCAAAATGCTTACGCCGTATGAAATTACGATGAAATATAACTCCAAAGATTTTATGGTGTATATCGGTGAAATGTCCTCAGAAAAGTTGGCCTCGGAAAAACAGATTACAGAAAACATAATGTGTGATTAAAAATTATGATAGATCGACCCAGTTAAGGTAAACATCGTCAATATATAAGAGATATTGCTGTTGCAGATCCTCCCACTTGCCTCGGAAAAAACGGGCAAGTGTCAGGATGACGAGCTGATTTGTCGGGGCGTGGGCGGCGTGTTTATGACACAGATATTCATTCCAATTTAATGATCACGCCGCCATTTATTCCTGTAAAATTGGTGTCATTCTTCTCAAAATGGTGGGTTTCCATTTTGAGAAGAATCTGTAAAAGCAATAGATATAGCACTATCAATGGAAATTGCTTAATGAACTTTCTTGCTAATTGTATTCAAAAACCTCGATGAGACTCTTAGAAAAACTGTGCTTACTAAATAAATTTGGTTACACGCTGTATTTCCCTTGGAATTGAAAAAAAATAAAGTTGGATGCAGACCTAAACCGTCTCTCAAAGCGTCAATGTTCATAAATCATTTTGCGGGTCATGCCGCCGTCAATCACGAGGTTTTCTCCATTGATGAAATCATTATCAGGCTTTGTGAGAAACAGGCATGCACGGGCAATGTCCTCGGGTTTGCCCACTCGTTTTGATGGATGCTGCTCGTGATCTATATCTCGAAGATCGTCATAGTTTTCCGTTTTAATCCAGCCCGGGCTAATGCAGTTCACATTGATGTTGTCTTCTGCATAGGAAATGGACATGGCGTGGGTAAGAGCCAGTAGTCCACCTTTGGATGCTGCGTACGCCTCAGAGTTTGGTTCCGACATCATTGCACGGGTCGAAGCGATGTTGACGACAGAACCACCGCCGTTACTTTTCATCTCTTTTGCAGCTTCCCGGGTCAGCAGAAAACTGCTTCGAAGATTAGTGTTAATGACTCTATCCCAATCTTCAACGGTGAGTTCATTGGGCTGGGTAAATTCAGATAAACCGGCATTGTTGATGACAACATCAATTCTGCCAAATAACTGTATAGTTTTTTTGACCAGATTTTTGATGGAAGCCGGGTCAGATACATCGCACTCCACAAATTCAGCTATCAGATTGTCATTGTTCAGCGACTCACTGATAGCTCGGCCGTGTGTCACGTCAATGTCTGCGATAACTACGCTGTATTCGTTTTCAGCAAAAGCGGTAGCTATGGCTCTGCCGATTCCATTTGCAGATCCTGTAATAATGGCTGTTTTATTCATAGGTAATGATTCTATTTTATTTCAATTTATTTTGAGAAAATTTATGAGAAATGTTCCTCTTCCGTTTGGTTTATTTGAGTTTTCTAAGGCTCTGTCTATAGTTGAAACAAAATACCTTTCAAGAACCTTCGGGAGAATTAAAAGATGAATATAATGTCCTGATTTGTAGCTCTTAAGAAATTATGAAGTCTCTGTGCAAGAGGAGGTAGAAGCAGTTAGATGACACAATAAAACCATAATCCTAACAAGCTCATTTTTTAGTGTCATATGAACGTGAGTTGTTGTAAAAAAGTTAAACTTTTAGAGCGGTAAATCACCGATAAATTATAGAGAGAAATATTAATTAAATCATTCTATCCTTATGAATAATTCACCAGTTGACGTTGAAAAGTACGTACACGATGTTAATGAATATATTAATCAGCTTGCCGTGGATCTTGAACATCCGGAAGAGCAACAAAGAGTGTTAAGAATTTGGCGGGCAGTGATGCACACAATCCGGGACAGAATTACAATTTCAGAATCCTTTGATCTGATGGCGGCACTCCCGTTAATTCTACGCGGAATTTATACCACCGGCTGGAAATACACGGAATCGCCTAAATATGACTATGATACCGTAGAGGAGATGAAAGACCAGGTGAAGTCTCTTCAAAGCCAATATGGAGAGCAAGACTTTAACTGGATGAAATCCACTGAAGAAATAATTTCAATTGTTCTGGATTCTCTTGAAAGATATTTCACAGATGGACAAATGAAGCATATCAGAAGCCAGTTGCCGAAAGATATAAAGACGCTCGTTTAGTTTTAGCCCGCTTTTTTCACAAAGAAAATTATACGTGAGAAATGCGGGTAAGAATCGATTACAATTCGATGCTAAAAATTATACAAGCCGGGACCAGACTATGCTTCAATTTTCAAATCAGCCTGCAATTAACCGATTAAAAGTAAAAGAAGCAGTTTTCCTGATGATGGTATTTGGCAGTATGCTTGCTGGCTGTAACACGACCGACTCATCAAGTGAAGAACCGGAAGCTGTATTCGAATACGATTTCAGAGAAATGAAATCAGGTTGGGAGCCATTTTTCACAAATTATAACGTCGGCAATAGGGAAGGAATGGATTTCGATACCGGCTATCGTTCGCTTCCCGAGCCATTAAACACGGCAGACATGGCGCAATATATTCGCGCCACGAATCAAAGTGATGATGTCAAAATGTTGTTCAGGCGGCAGGTAAACAGACTTGAGCCTAATACAGAATATAGCGTTCAGTTCGTCATCCGATTTGGAACATCTGTGCCATCGGGATGTTTGGGAATTGGCGGGTCGCCGGGCGGATCTGTTCGTGTTATTACAGATGTGAGCCGCATGATGCCCGAACCGATTATTGAGGATGAGTACTATCTTCTGAATGTTGAGCAGGCAGGTAACCCTGAAGAGTGGTATCAAAATGCAATAGTGGGCGACATCGCAAACAGCCGTGATTGTGAAGATGGCTACCAATATGAAATCAAAGAGCTTCAGTCTGACCCGGGCCATGCTTCTGTAATCACTGATGAAAACGGAGCTGCATGGCTGCTCTTCGGTACACGATCAGGTTTTGAAGGGACGACTGAGCTATATTATACTTACTTCAAAGCTGAATTCCATGAAATGTAAGACAGGTAATTGTGCGTCAAACCAGAGGGTGGAAATCTCTGAGTATTAGGGGACATTTGTTAGTATGTTTGTGATGTTGAATTCTCACCCGCAAAGCTATCAATTCAGAAAAAGTTTTTATGACTGATCATTCACCCGCGTCTCCGGATCAAATCAAAAAATGGCGAGAGGATACCCCGGGCTGTACATACAGAAATCATCTGAACAACGCCGGCGCAGCCCTGATGCCACAGCCTGTGATTGATACAGTTCAGAATCATCTTGAACTCGAATCCCGAATTGGGGCATATGAGGCTGGTGATGCAGCTTCGGAAGATATTCAGAAAGCGTATACATCCGTAGGTGAATTGATCGGCGCGGATTCAAAGAATGTAGCGGTGGTTGAAAATGCAACGGTTGCGACGTCTCAAGCACTAAGCGCGTTCGAATTTGAATCCGGTGACACAATCATTACCACAAACGTGGACTACTCCTCCAACCAGATTATGCTCTTAAATCTGTCGAAACGCTTTGGTGTAGACATCATGAGAGCAGAAGATCTGCCGGAAGGCGGTGTGGATCCGGCGTCAGTTCGCCGGTTGATCCGAAAACATCGCCCCAAACTAATGCTAATGAGCTGGATTCCAACTAATTCAGGGCTGGTTCAGGATGCCACATCAGTAGGTGGTATCTGCAGGGAGGAGAACGTGCCAATTATATTGGATGCCTGCCAGGCAGTAGGGCAGATTGCTGTGGATGTAAAGGAATTGAAATGTGATTTCCTGGCCGCAACCTCCCGAAAATTCCTGCGCGGACCCAGGGGAATGGGATTTTTGTACGTCTCCGATCGCGTGCTGGAA
This sequence comes from Rhodohalobacter sp. 8-1, assembly GCF_038150125.1. Lineage (NCBI taxonomy): Bacteria > Pseudomonadati > Balneolota > Balneolia > Balneolales > Balneolaceae > Rhodohalobacter > Rhodohalobacter sp. 8-1. The sequence continues at coordinate 95,552 of NZ_JBBVMF010000007.1, forward strand.
AAAAACATGTATCCATTGTTCCCGGATACACATGGCGCTCGATGGACGGGCCCCGAAACGTTCCGGCTGGAGGAAGGAGCCAAGCGATTTGAGAACTGGGAATTTCCCCACGCCCTCTTACTGGGAATGGGAATGGCGGCAGAGTACGCGAATCAGATTGGGGTGGAGGTAATTGCGCAGCGGGCTACTGAGTTAGGAGACTATACCCGTGGCAAGCTTACAGACATACCGGGCGTTCGCGTGCTGGATTACGGTAATCAGAAATGTGCTATTGTATCGGCCACTTTTGAAGAAATAGAGGCAGACGTTCTCGTTCAAAAACTCAGAGAACGTAACATCAATACAAGTTCAGCTTTTAGAACATCCGGTGTGATTGATATGAATTCAAAAAAAGCAAATGCGGTTCTGAGAATATCACCCCACTACTACAACAGGCGGGATGAGGTTGATCAGGTTGTGGATGAGTTGAGAAGTTTTATGATGTAGCTTTCAGGCAGGATTTGACTTAAGAGGCTCATTATAAATTTCCTTTTGAGATTCCCGGTGAAGAGATCTTGATGGGAATCTAAAAAGAGGATAATTCGTTGTTATTGATAGGGTTACAAAATATATTTTGATGTAACTATTTAATTTAATCCCAACGCCTATGTTTGAAGGGATATACCAGGCTGATTATTGGATAAGCCGATACATTATTCAACGCGGCATGGGATTAATCTACCTGATTGCGTTTATTACAGCCTTCAACCAATTTCGTCCGTTACTTGGTGAAAACGGGCTGATGCCGGTTCCGGAATTTTTGAAAAATACTACCTTCAAACAGTTTCCGGGTATCTTTCAATGGCATTACTCCGACCGCCTGTTTGGGTGGGTGTCCGGATCAGGTATCTTCCTCTCCCTGCTGGCACTGTTTGGTTTTTCTGATGCGGGCCCGATTTGGCTCTCTATGCTGATATGGTTACTGCTTTGGGCGCTGTACTTGTCTATCGTTAATGCGGGACAAATTTTCTACGGTTTTGGGTGGGAATCTCTGCTTCTTGAGGCCGGATTCTATGTCATCTTTCTTGGACCGCTGCACTATTATGCACCATTAATCATGATTTTTATTCTTCGCTGGCTTGTATTTCGAGTGGAGTTTGGAGCGGGACTCATTAAAATGCGCGGAGATAAATGCTGGAGAAATCTCACCTGCCTGAACTACCATCATGAGACACAGCCTCTTCCAAATCCGTTTAGCCGTTTTTTCCATAATTTGCCGGAATCGATTCATAAGTTCGAAACGCTTTCTAATCATGCAGTTCAGCTGGGTGTCGTTTGGCTGCTATTTGCCCCTCAACCGATAGCCTCATATGCAGCTGTTCTGATTGTTCTCAGCCAGGGATACCTTATCATCAGCGGCAACTACGCGTGGCTGAATTTACTGACTCTTCTGCTGGCATTCAGCGGGTTTAGTGATAGTTTTCTTCAGCAGATTCTGACTATTTCACCTCCGGCCGAATTGGCATCCCCCGTTTGGTTTATGGGGCTGTCGGCAGCACTGGCTGCTGTGGTGATCTATTTGAGTATTGATCCGGTTAAAAATATGATTTCACCTGCGCAGCGCATGAATGCAAGTTTTAACAATCTGCACTTGGTTAATACGTATGGTGCGTTTGGATCGGTCACTAAGGAGAGGCGGGAAATTGTGGTTGAGGGAACCACCGATGAACAGATTGATGAGAAAACTGAGTGGAAGCCATACGAATTCAAAGGGAAACCCACCGATCCCGGCCGGCAGCCACCACAAGTAGCTCCATATCACCTGCGGCTCGACTGGCAGATGTGGTTTGCTGCTATGCGGGACGTGAGAATGTGTCCCTGGTTTATCAAATTTGTTAAGAAGCTTCTGCAGAATCAGAAATCGATTGCAAAACTATTGAAAACCAATCCGTTTGAAATGCAGAAGCCCACATATATAAGGGCGAGGCTTTATATCTACAGGTTCACAACACCGGAAGAAAAACGCGAAACGGGGCAGTGGTGGCATCGCGAGTATCAGCATGATTATTTGCCGCCAAAATCACTTGATGATTTATCCGGACTCGATCTGTGATCAAGATCAAAAAGTGAATGTGAGACCTGTATTTTCATGTTATGGAGCCAAGGATATAACCTGAGTTCAATTTTAATATTCAAATGAATACGTTATGAGGCTGTCAAAAAAAGCGGGAAGAAGAACATTCATCTTCAACTTCGTCATGCCGGACCCCGATCCGGTATCTCCTGCCAATTTTGAGGGATAGGAGATCCCGCATCCCCGAAGTGATCCCCACGGGAAAGTGCGGGATGATGCCCTTTTTGGACAGCCTCGGCAACGGATGGTAGCCGGAAGGGTTTGAAGCATAAAATTTGATAGATTTCCAATTAAACCATCTATTATTTAGTATCCCTGAAGGAATTATCAGCATTCTAATTTTTTAACATGTTATGCATCAACGGCAATTAAATATCTTGTTTATACCGATTAGTTAATTAGCTAATACTTAATTTAATACAGAGGAAATACAACTATGGCACTTGCACCCTCAAAAGACCTTATTGAAAATATAAACAATCTTGTTCACCAGGAAACTCAGCTTCAAGAGCATTGCCTGGATCTCACGATATCTGAAATTTATGAGTTTAGTAATGCGGGATCTCTGGATTTTGGCGGAGAGGAATTTGAAGCCGCATCAACAAGCAAGCTTGATCCGGTAAAAAAAGATTCTGATGATTCATATGGATGGTGGAATCTGGCGGGAGGCACATACCTTGCCATTACCAATGAATCGTTCAACCCGATGGATAATCATTCTGTTTTTATTACACCTCATCAACATGCACGAGAGGCAGGGTTGATGGTTAATACTGTCATCGCGGAGAGAGTTGAATCCGAGCCGGGGATACGGATTCCCATTCGCGTTCCCGAAATAGGCTGCAAAATTAAGGAGAACGCCAGGTTTGCATCCGCCTATATCGTATCTGGATAACTTGAATGTTCCGTTAGGCTGCTTTTAGATTGAGTCTTGCAACGGACAAATTTAGTGCAATGTCAAAGGTAAGGGGCCGAAATCAAGTCATCGGGCGGGTCATCCATTGATATTATATTTTATCCCAAGTCACTCGATCTTTCGAAAAAATCACACCAAAAGCGTTCATGGCTATACAAAATTTCATCACTGACACGACACTATGGTACAGTTTCATTGGATTGATATATTTGATGTAATGACCATTATAGTTTTAATCGTAAGTGGTTTAATTCCCCGACCTTTTTGGTTGGAAAAGGCGTAGGTCCCTCAGCCAGCAGAGTCTGTTGCACAACTACAATCTTCAACTCTCGGTAAAGGTCAAAATTTCTGACCGCCTTAGGGCAATTACGTATTTATCATCGAGTGGTATCTGTGTATTGATCTGTTAAAGGATCTTTACCTACTCCTATCACCACAAATATCGCAAAAAAGTAAACCGCAGCTTTTTTGACACTATAGCTGCAATTGACGCCTTCTGAAGTAATTTTAAAATGCTATACTCAACCATCTCTTGAGATTAAAGTTTACGCTCGCGAGCCTGGCTTTACAAGTTTCTATATCGAGACAAATAAAATCGAGTTTGAGCTGTCCAAGAGAGCCATACCAATATCAGACCAATGAGCGCCTGAACAGATGATTTTAGCTTATAAAAACTGAAATCATTATCATCTGTGCTTAAAATACTTTCTAAAAAGTTTAACAGATCTCTCGCTCATCATGACTGAATATTTCAGCCTTTCTCTGCCATTTTCAGATCCTGTGCTGATATTTGCCCTGGTTATGCTAATTATTCTGCTGGCTCCACTCATCTTTAACAAGCTGAAGATTCCGGGATTGGTGGGCATCATCTTGTCCGGAACCCTGGTTGGGCCAAGCGTACTTGGCCTTCTTGAACGCGACAGCACCATTGAGCTTTTAGGAACCGTTGGATTACTTTATTTAATGTTTATGGCGGGCCTTTCGATAGATCTGAATCGATTTGAAAAGTTACGCAACAGAAGTATTGGATTCGGGGTGATTTCTTATCTCTTTCCTGCAGTAGGCGCATACTACATGGGTATCTTGTTCTTTAACTATTCCGTGCCAACGTCCCTTTTGATGGGCGCAATTGTGGGATCCCACACCTTACTGGCCTACCCGATAGCAGAGCGTCTTGGGATCACAAAAAACACGGCCGTTACTATGTCTATCGGGGGCACATTAGTAACAGATGCGCTTTCTCTGGGCGTTCTTGCTGTAATTGCAGGTACAGCAGGTGATGCATCTGGTGTGGGTTACTGGCTTGGTTTTGGATTGTCCGTATCGGTTTTTGTTATTGGCGCGGTTATTATTTTACCCAGGCTGGGCCGCTGGTTTTTCAGAAATATAAAATTCCACAATAATACAGATTACGTATTTATGGTGGCTGTGTTATTTACTACAGCCTTTCTGGCGGAACTAGCCGGGCTTGCCTCAATAATAGGGGCGTTTTTAGCAGGCTTATTGTTAAACAGGCTTGTACCGGAAAGCGGGACCCTCATGAGCAGAATCCAGTTTGTGGGAAATGCCATGTTCATCCCGTTTTTCCTTATTTCGGTGGGAATGCTGGTGGATGTGGCTGTACTGGGAAGCTACGACGTATGGGAGAAAGCGATCGGCCTTATGGTGCTGGTTTTTATAGGTAAAGCTGTCGCATCTGTAATCATAAATTTATTTTTTGGCTATTCTTTTGAGGAAGGGCTTGTCATTTATGGATTAACGACGCCACAGTCTGCAGCCACTCTTGCTGTTACACTACTGGGGTTTGACCTGGGTTTTTTCAACCAAACAGCCGTAAATGCCGTGGTTATTTTGATTTTGTTCTCCTGTTTACTGGGCCCCTGGCTGGTTGAAAAGTATGGCCGGATTGTGGCAACCCGGGATGAAGAAAAGCCATTTAATCCCGCAGATGCACCGCAGAGAATCCTGGTTCCACTGGCTAATCCCGAAACATCCGACGCTCTGATGGATATTGCATTTATGGTGCGGGATGATAAATCGGGCCAGCCAATTTATCCGCTTACTGTGGCAAGAGACGGCAGAAATGTAGATGCTAACGTGGCCAGCAGTGAAAAAATGCTCAGTCATGCTGTTTTGCATGCTGCATCGGCAGAAGTGCCGGTAAATCCGATCACGCGTGTTGACCTAAACGTTTCAAAAGGGATTTCCCGGGCTGTAGAGGAAAGGCGAATAACCAATATAATTGTGGGCTGGAATGGGGAAGTTTCAACACGTCGCCGGGTATTTGGCAGTGTGCTCGATCAGCTTCTTGAGGAGGTGGATGAGATGGTAATGGTGTGCAAAATTGAAAAACCGGTCAATTTATTTGAACGGCTGGTAGTAGCTATACCACCGCTATCTTCACTTGAGATAGGATTCAGAGGCACCATTCACTCTTTGAAACTAATGGCCGAAAGGATGGGCGTTAGCATGGTTGTGATATCAACAGATGCGCGGGAGCCCTATGTAAAAAAGGGAGTGCTGAATGTGAAACCGGATATAGATGTGGAATTTAGCACTATAAACCGCTGGAGCGAACTGCCGGCCTGGCTGGATAAGTTTCGAAGAGAAAATGACCTGTTTACACTTATCAGCTCAAGAGAGGGGACCATCTCCTGGCGTCCCGGCTTGGACCGTCTGCCACGAGTAATTGTTCAGCGCTATCCCGATTTAAGTTTTCTTATTACTTACTCATCCGAGATAGAAGAGGAGGCTGATCAGGGATTGGGATATGCTCAAAATGTGGAGCTTTTGAAACACAGCCGTGTAAAAATTGGACTGGATTCAGAGACTATAGAAGAAGCATTGAACGAGCTGATTTCCGATGATGAACTTATCGAACACATAGCGATCGAACGTATCACAAAACGGTTGTTAAAAAATTCGGCTGATTACAGTCCCGAGATGATGCCCGGCGTGCTGTTTTATGAATCTCATACGTCAAAAGTAGATGATAAAGCGCTGTTTATCGGGATTTCAAGGGACGGAGTTAAAGCGAAGCAAACCGCAAACCAGGCATATATAATTATCGTGTTCCTGAGTCCAAAAGACCTGAAGGCACAAGACCACTTACGCGCCCTCACCAAAATTTCCGGAATGATCCGTCCGGGAGAAGATATTGAAAGGTTGAAATCTTCAAAGAGCAAGAAAGAAATTCTGAACACTCTGCTTGGCAAGAGATAAGATGGCATTGTAACTAAACTAAGTGTGGGATATACTAAGAGTTGAATCATGTGAAAGCACTAAGCTCACATGGTTTTTCCGTTTTAATAAAAGACAGTCTGAAAGGAACGTCACTAACACTATAAACTTTTGTGCTGCTTGCTGATAAATAAGCACCAGCCAAATTATTAACCCCGAAAAACTGAGTTCGATTTAAAAAATGGCAAAAACAGTTCAAAATGGGCGTCATCTCGCACGTTCCCGCAGGAATCCTTTAGGGGATGCGTGATCTACTGTCCTTAACAAAGGCATGACATAAGTGATGACAAATTAACTTAACTAACGCCCACTTCGGACTGTTTTTGTTGATATCCGATAAATTTAAGCATCGAACTCAGGTCCGAAAGCTATTTTTACTGATGGACATGTTAGTGCTTTCAAACGGAGGCCTTGCGCCAGAAATACTGCGGATCTGGTCTTATTTATAGCCAAATCTGATAAGAATATAGAAGTGTTGGTGCTAAATGTTATCATGGATGAGATTCGCTGAGTCTATTATTAAAACGAGAATTACGTACAAAATAACCTGGTTTGCAAATGACACTGTAAATGAACTTATAAAGCTTGCTGTGGCTTATAAAGTTACAATCGAAGCTCCTGTGATGAGAGGAAAAAGTATTGAAGAATAAATTTTTTTGAAACTTTGCCAAAAAAAATATTGATCTAATCGTAACGGGGAACTATTGTCAGGCCGGGAACGAACCGCTTAAACTGGCCACAGGGTCGAAAACATTCTGCATTTGACTCCTTGTCCCGTTCTCCTATTCAATACATAGGAAACAAGTAATCGCGGTAAATGCTGCTGTATCTATCAGTATGAATTATTATAAAAACAAACAGATTTGAAAAAGCACAAACGACTCAAAAAAGAGCTCAAACTTTTTGATGTGTATGCTATTAGTACGGGAGCTATGTTCAGTTCCGGATTCTTTCTTCTGCCGGGACTCGCTGCCGCTCAAACCGGACCTTCCGTAATACTTGCGTACTTTGTTGCCGGAATCCTCATTTTACCGGCTATGTTTAGTGTGGCCGAGCTGTCAACAGCAATGCCTCGTGCGGGTGGTGCCTACTACTTCATCGACCGAAGCCTCGGCCCGCTGTTTGGAACGGTTGGGGGAATTGGATCGTGGTTGGCCCTTATTTTTAAGAGTGCTTTCGCCCTGATTGGTATGGGTGCTTACATTGCCATTTTTATTGATCTGCCGATTACACCTGTGGCAATTGCGCTCACAATATTTTTTGGAATCACTAACGTTGTTGGAGCCAAAGAGAGCAGCTGGCTACAAAACGTGATGGTTGCGACACTAGTCAGTATTCTATTTTTCTATGTATTCCAGGGAGCGTTTGCTGTTTTCAATGTTGACTTTTTTGACGTGGTGAGGCAGGAATTTTCGCCGTTTTTCCAGTTTGGACCGCAAGGGTTTTTTGCCACTATTGGATTTGTATTTGTTTCTTATGCTGGTTTGACTAAAGTAGCCAGCGTGTCGGAAGAGGTGCAAAACCCCGATAGGAACATTCCGCTGGGTATGATGCTTTCTTTGGCAACTGCTACATTTATTTACGTTGTAGGAGTATTTATTATGGTGATGCTGCTCGAGCCGGAAGCTCTTCATTCCGACCTCACCCCGGTAGCAACCGCAGGCGATCAGTTTTTAACATGGCTTCCCGGAGATACAGGACTCATATTGGTTGTAATAGCTGCGATAGCTGCGTTTGCCTCTACGGCCAATGCTGGAATAATGTCGGCTGCGCGTTATCCTCTCGCTATGGCTCGTGATGAGCTTATCCCGACCTATTTCTCAAAATTGGGTCGTTTTGGAACTCCTACAATTGCAACCGTGGCAACCACCATAATCATGATATTTCTACTGGTTGCCTTCAATGTAGAATCCGTTGCAAAACTGGCGAGCGCCTTTCAGCTTTTACTTTTTGGCATTTTGAATGTTTCAGTGATTGTAATGCGGGAGAGTAAGATTGAGGGGTACGATCCGGGGTTTAAGTCACCCTGGTATCCCTGGATGCAGATCGCCGGGTTTTTTATCAGTATGTTTTTGATTGCTGAAATGGGGCTTTTATCTATTATTTTCACAATCGCAATAGCCGCTGTTAGTGTCGTTTGGTACTTTAGCTATTCGAAAGACAAAGTGGAGCGAGAGGGCGCCATTTATCATGTTCATGCAAGGCTTGGTAAGTACCAGCATGAAGGCCTTGAAAGAGAAATGAGGGGCATCATGCGAGAGAAAGGGCTGCGCAAGGAAGATCCTTACGAAAAAGCGATAGGCCGAGCCGTGGTAATGGACCTGTCTGACAAACTGCATATCGATGAAATTACTGAAAAGGTGAGCGAAAAATTCGCCGAACGGGTGGACATTTCTGCAGATAAAATCTACTCTTTATTCATTGAAGATTACAGGGAAGGCATTATCCCTGTAGGCAACGCTTGTGCTATCAAACACGTGCGTGTAAAGCAAGATATGGATACAGAAGTTGCCCTGATCCGTATCAAAAAGGGACTGCCGTTTGAGAATATCAATCTTGAAAATAATGATAAGAATCTTGATGAAAAACTTAACAGCCTGATCTACCTGATGAGCTCAACAGAGCAATCGGGTCAGCATTTGAGAATCCTGGCTCATTTAGCTGAAATGATTGATGCTATTGATTTTAAAGAACGCTGGCTCAAAGCTAAAGATGAAGCTGAACTTCGGGAAATCCTCTTGCGTGATGAGCGTTTTATTAATCTCAGGATTCGTGAAGAAGGCCCCACGAAAGAATTGATTGATAAACGTGTGAAAGATCTCAATCTGCCCGGAAGTACACTCATTACAGTAATAAAGCGCGAAGGGTCAATCATTTACGCTCACGGAACTACTGAGATCAAGAAAAACGACCGATTGTCTATAATTGGGGCAAAGAAAGATATTAATGACCTGAAAGAGAAATATGTGGAAAATTGAAATGCATGGACCGATTACTCAGTTTATTGTATGTGTAGCAGTGTCTTGGGGTGATATCTAAACTCTATAAAGACACTTAAGACCAATATGTTTTATCGTTGATACAGGTTGAAATTCATAACTATGAAGCTGGATTCTCTGTTCGAACGCATTAAAGATCAATTTACGATTCTGCGCTGGCTGCCGGATTACACCAGTGGAAAATTCCGGGAAGATATTAAAGCAGGCCTTACAGTCGGGCTGATATCCGTACCCCAGCTTATGGCGTATGCGGTGATTGCGGGTCTGTCACCGGTCTATGGGTTATATGGCTCTCTTATTCCGCTGCTTATATATCCTCTGTTTGGCACATCCCGGCACCTGGCTCTCGGTATTGTTGCTACTGATATGATTATTATTGCGTCGGGGGCCAGCATGATTGCATCACCCGGTACTGATGAATATGTGTCTGTTGTGCTTTTGTTAACGATGTTCACGGGATTGGTGCATATGAGTCTTTCCTTGCTGAGGATGGGGTTTATGGTCAACCTGCTGTCCAAACCTGTTATCTACGGCTTTATGGCGGCGGCCCCCCTTATCATTGGATTTAGCCAGCTTGGAAATCTCTTGGGTTTTGAGCTGGAGCGCTCGCAATATGTGTGGGTGCTTGCGATCGATGCACTGAACCAGATTGGATCTGTCAATTTGTGGGCGTTAGGAATTGGATTGATCGGTATTGGACTGCTTATCATCCTGAAAAAAATCAACCCGATGTTTCCCCGGGCGCTGGTTCTTTTAGCTTCTGGAGGCGCTTCAGTATGGTTCTTTAATTTAGAGAGAGTTGGAATCGACCTGATTGGGAGCATTCCTTCCGGGCTGCCGTCATTTCAACTGCACAGCTTCTCGTTCGAAGATCTCAGGGAGCTCTTACCCACAGCAATTACTCTTGTACTGATCCAGCTTATGTCGGTGATGTCACTGGGTAAAACTTTCGCCAGCAAATATAAATACCCTTTGAATCCGAATCGTGAATTTTTTGCAATAGGAGCAGCAAATTTTCTGGGCAGCTTTTTCCAAAGTCCTCCAATCTCAGGCAGTTTTTCACGTACTGCTGTCAACGATCAAAGCGGTGCTCAGTCGGCGCTGTCAAATGTAGTGTGCGCCGTGGTAATCGGGCTGACTCTTCTTTTTCTGACACCCTATTTTTACTATATCCCGATTCCCGCACTTGCTGCTATCATCATTGTAGCTACACTTTCCCTGCTTGACTTTAAAGAGCTGCAATACTTTTTCAGAACAAAGCCGATAGATGCTTATATCGCCCTGTTTACTTTTTTTGGCGTTTTATTTATCGGTATTCAGGAAGGTATTTTGATGGGGATAGGGGCGTCCCTGGTTGCAGTTATTTATAGATCCAGCCGGCCTAATGTAGCAGTACTGGGGCACGTTCAGGGCTCCAGGGTATTTAGAGATGTCACTAAAAATCCTTCTGCAATTCCAATTGATGAAATCCTGATTCTGCGGTTTGATACTTCACTTTCTTTCAACAATGCTGAGTTTATCAAAGATTTTATTATTCAGAAGAGTGAAGAGAAAAGTAAAAAAATCCGCGCTGTTGTAGTTGACGCAACCAGCATTAATGATCTCGATACTACCGCTATCGATGCTCTTGAATCCGTTGCTGAAACGCTGGCTGACTGGAATATCGAGTTTCATTTTGGCGGTTTGAAAACTCCTGTACACAAGCCATTGCTCCGATCGGGGTTGGCCCGTAAACTTGGCGGAACACACTTTCATGAAAGTACTGATAAAGCCGTTCAGTACCTGTTAAACAAATGGGATGAAATCGACAAGGAAGAAACTGAGGTAGAGCTTTCGGAAGATCAGGAGGATCCTTCTGGACGCTTAAAGGATTATCTCGGGGATGTAGAATGAGCTTCACCTTCATTTAATGCACCCATTTGATGCCAGCATTTATTTTAGTCGGGTTTAACCCAGCCATTTGATGATGCCTGAAAATATAACTTGCAATTTCTTTAAAAATATGTGAATATGCTTTTATGCGAACAACAATAGACATACCGGATTCTTTGATGAAAAAAGCCAAAAAACAGGCAATTGAAGAGGGAATTACACTTAAAGAATTCTTCACCCGAACGCTGGAAAAGGAACTTTCTGTCCCTGATCAATTATCAAAAGCTCCGTGGGAATCACTTCGGGGTGCCGGGGCATCAGATCAGTTATTGCCCGAAGATTCAGGCTTTGAGGGGTACTCTGGCCCGGACTGGAATCATGCTATACAGGTGAATGAGTCTGATGATCAATGATTATCCTTGATACTCATATATGGTTATGGTGGCTTTTGGGTGATGGAAACCTAACCCATCGGGAACGCGATGTATTAGACAGGAAAGCTGCGAAAAAAGAACTTTGCATTTCTTGGGTTAACATCTGGGAAACGGAAATGCTTGAACGGAAGGGGAGAATTCAGCTTTATCCTGATTTCAGCTCCTGGATATTGCAGGCAACGAAACCACAGATCGTAAGCGTTTTACCTGCTGATATAAAACTTGTGGTTGCTCAGAGACAGCTGCCCGAATCATTTCATGGCGATCCGGCAGACCGGCTGATTACTGCGACGTCCATACTTTCAGGTTACCCATTAGCCACTCACGATAAACGGATTCGGTCATCCGGGTGCTGCAGGATCTGGGAACCTTAAAAGATGGATAGTTTAGTTGCTGAGCCGTTCAAGTATTTCAGGGAAAGAAATTGATTCTTCCTCACTGTTCACCATATCCCGAAATGTAAATTTGTTCGTTTCTAGTTCGTGATCACCTACAATTATGGCATATCGAGCATTTTCTCGGTTGGCATCCTTCATTTGGGCTTTCATAGAGCGCCCTTTATAATCTATTGTGGCCGATATGCCAAGATCTCTGATGTCTGGCAGATGTGAGAGTCCCCACTTGCGGGCTGCATCACCAAGAGTGACGATATAAACATCCACTGACTTTTCATCCCCCAGCTGAATTCCTAGCTCGTCACATGCAATCAAGAGACGCTCCATTCCTGCTGCGAACCCAACAGCCGGAGTTGGCTGTCCGCCGATTTCTTCAACAAGAAGGTCATACCGTCCGCCACCGGCAAGTGCGTCTTGCGAACCGAGATCGGGGCTGATCAGTTCAAACGCAGTTTTTGTGTAGTAATCCATACCGCGAACCAGATAAGGATCTTCTTCAAACGCAATGTCAAGATCCGTTAAATACTCTTTTACAGCTTGGTAATGCTGGAGCGATTCATCACTTAGATAATCAGTTATAAGGGGTGCAGACTCGATAAAAGGCTGATCTTCTTCTTCCTTTGAATCCAGAATACGAAGCGGATTTTTCTCAAAACGCTCCTTCGATACATCGCTAAGCTTCTCAAAATTAGGTTTCAGATATTCTTTTAACGCAGCTTTATAAGTATCGCGGCTTTCAGGATCACCAATCGAGTTTAGTTTAAGTGTTGTATTTTTAATGCCGATTTTCTTGTAGATATGAATCATGAAAGCAATCACTTCAACATCTGCAAGCGGATCATCACTGCCGATTACTTCAACACCAAACTGGTGAAACTGTCGTTGACGGCCTTTTTGAGGGCGTTCGGCTCTGAACATAGGCCCGATATAGTAAAGTTTCTGAGAACCGCCTCTCTGTTCCATATGATGCTCTACATAAGCCCGGACTACAGGTGCAGTTAGCTCGGGACGCAATACATAGTTGTCATCACCCCGGCTGAAAGAAAATATTTCCTTCGATACGATATCCGTTAACTTTCCGAGTCCTCGCACAATGAGCTCGGTCTGTTCCATGATGGGGGTGCGGATCTCTTCAAGGTTAAATAGCTCAGCCTCCGTGCGTATCAACTGTTCGAGGTATTGCCATTTTCGAATGTCATCCGGAAGTATATCCACCATACCAAGGTGGGTCTTATAGGTTGGCTGTGCCATGAATCTTCTTATCTGATATCAAATAGTAATTATGTGAGGCGCTAAAGATACAATGGATTTTGCAGAATATACACGCTATAAAATAAAGCTAAATGGCGGAATTTAACATGCACAAAAAAAGCTCCGACGGTAAATCCGGCGGAGCCTAAAGCATATTTGATAGTTCTAAGAACCAAACAGTTTTTTAAGGAACTTCTGGTGCTTCTGTTTGTCCTTTTTGATAAGAAGCGGGACCCCAAATCTGAAGTAAGCCATTTTATCGGTGAAGTCTTCCCGAAAAACGCTTGTAATCCCTTTGTCGGCTTTAGATACACCCACAATCATGTCGATTTGCTCTTGTATCACAAGGTCGTAGATTTGATCCATCTTGGATCCTTCCACATTTAAAGAGAATTCAAACTCAACATCTTTAGGGATGGAGTGTTTTTCAATGAATTCCTCTTTTTTGTTTTTAAGATACTCGTTCATTTTTTTCTCATCATCCTCTTGTGGTAAGTAGGGAAAAAATTGGGCGGGATAGTTATAAACGTTCTGGGCTATCACATTGCCACCATCATCACGTGTCATTTCATATGCCAGATGAATAGCTTTAGCCGATTGGTCGGAGAAATCAGTCGGGACCAGCACTTTTGTAAGCTGATATCGGGCTGCTTCCGGGACGAACAAAATAGAGGAATATACATATTTCATGATCTTCCGTGGAATCACTCCTTTACCGGTATAACCTGCCTTTTTCCCCATGATGGTCATATCCGGGTTGATGGAGTTCATCTTCTCAACGATCACATCCGTAGGTCGGCCTTCTTCAATTAATAGCTCAGTTTCTGCTTTTGATTCTGAAAAGTAGTTATCAATTTTTTGCTGGAGATCTTTGCGAATAACTTTGTCAAAATCTTCCCTGTTTTCCAGCTCAGGAAAGAGCTGAACCATGTCATCCGCCACTTCCGTGGATTTTATGACATGAATGAATGTTATTTTTTTTGGCTTGATTTCTGAGGTTAAAAAGTCTGCGTACCCAATCAGTATGTCATCCATACTAGTTAGATCTAAACAGACAAACCATTCTTCTAAACGTTCCATAGATGTGCTCCCGAATTACTTAGTTTGTTTTTGAATTGTTTTTTTCACGATTTCCCGGTAGGAGTCTTTCTCTTTGTCTTTCAGCTTATTCAAGTTCTCATTGTACTCGCGGTTCAGACCCTGTCGAAGGCTGTAACACATAATGAGTAATATTATGACAAAAGGAAGACCCGAACTGATGGCAGCTGCCTGGAGTGCTCCAAGACCACCACCAATAAGCAGTACGGCTGCCACGAACCCCTCTGTAGTTGCCCAGAAAATACGCTGGCCAACAGGCGAGTCGAGCTTACCGCCACTTGTCAATCCGTCAATAACAAGTGATCCTGAATCGGATGACGTTACAAAGAAGCTAAGCACCAGAACAATAGCCAGAAATGATGTGATTGTGCCAAGAGGGAATTCGTTCAAAAGAACAAAGAGTGATGTCGTTTGGTCTGCCTCTACTGCACTTGCAATTTCAGCTATTCCACTTGTTTCGAGGAAAAGAGCACTTCCGCCAAATCCACTCATCCAGAGAAAAGTAATAATTGTGGGGACAATTAGCACACCCAGCACAAATTGTTTTACTGTGCGTCCTTTGGAAATACGCGCTATAAACATCCCCACATAAGGAGACCATGAAATCCACCAGGCCCAGTAAAAAACTGTCCAGGTGCTCATAAAGCTGCCTTCCTCAAAAGACTGCGTCCAGGTTGCGTACTCCGCGAAATTCTGGAGGTAATAACCCGTGCTTTGAACGAATGTCCCAAGAATGTAAAGCGTAGGGCCTACCACAAGTATAAAGAGAAGAAAGATCCCCGCAAGACGAATATTGAACTCACTCAGGACTTTTACGCCTTTATCAATTCCCAGCACCACCGAACCTGTTGCCACTAAGGTTACTGCTGCGATTATAATAACCTGAAGAGTAATGGTGTTTTCGAAGCCAAATACGAAGTTCATACCGGCACCGGCCTGCTGAGCACCAAGGCCAAGCGATGTAGCTAAACCAAAAAGGGTGGCTAACACTGCGAGAATATCAATCGCATCACCCATCCATCCTTTTATACGGTCGCCCAAAAGCGGGTAAAATACAGACCTGAAAGACAGCGGGAGATTCCGGTTAAACGCAAAAAACGCGAGAGCAAGCGCTACGAGAGCGTAGATAGCCCATGCGTGTAGTCCCCAGTGCAGGAAGGTAACTCCCATTGCATCACGAACAGCCATAGTTGAACCTGCCTCAGCGTGAGGGGGATAGAGCAGATGCCACATCGGTTCGGCCACAGCAAAGAACATCAGGCCGATACCCATTCCTGCACTAAACAACATGGCAAACCAAGCCATTGTGCTAAACTCGGGTTTGGCATCTTCACCTCCAAGGCGGATGTTTCCAAACTTGCTGAAAGCGAAGTAAAGGGAAAACCCAACGAAAATGTTAACACCGGCCACAAACAGCCAGCTTGCCCAATCTGTAATATTCACCCGGGTCGCATTAAATGCTGTTTCAGCCGCCTCACCTGCAATGAGCGTGCCGATGATAAGAGCTGCAATTAAAAATACGGACGGCCAAAAGACCGGCCCGTGAATATCAAACCATTTATTGGCACCGGCTTTTCCCGGCGTCCCGTTTTCTCCTCTTAAAGCCATACTTATAATTTATTAATTAATATTAGAAATTTTGACTGATAGTTTTTGAATTTTAGAAGTAGAATCCAACATTGATATTAAAGCGGATGTTATATTCAGAGTCGCCTATGCCGAGATCTTCATGCCCGGGCCCCACGCCAACACCAAAGCTATCTGTAAGCCATGGTTGATTAACACCCTGCGCAATATCAAAGTAGGTATACACAGGTCCTGCAGATACCAGAAAGCCGGTGATATTTTGAATTGTAGATTGAAAGTTGTCGTCTAAAGATAGTGTGGTTCCGTCTGCAAGTGTTGTTGTTCCTTCTCCAACAGTGTTTTGCATGTAGCTGAAATCATTGTAGAAATTCAGATTGGTTACAGGACCCCATTCAACATCATAAGAATAAGCAAGACCAAGAGTGGCAATCCAGGCGTCGGTACTTACCTGATAAGGTATACCATAGGCGCCCATAAAGGCTGTGCTGACCTCATTTCCTGATGCATTGGTTGCATCCATGCTATAATACAGAAATTGTGGCATGATATTAAAATTACCGGAATTTAAATCTGCGTGGATAGCTGCAGCATACTGTCCGCGAAAATCATCCTGTGCTGAATTGTAGAGTTGCCCATACTGGACAGAACCACCAATTTCTCCGTTTGATAGCTGATAGGCACCCCGGACATTGAACTGATTTCGCTCTGTAAGAGGTGTGTTTCCATTAGGTACTACATCGTATGAATACCGTCCGGACCCACCGACTCCAAAGCTTCCTGATCCGCCCACAGGACCTTCGGGCTCGGCTTGAAAAAAGTAGGCAAAATCCCACTGCCAGTTATCTGTGGACTTGGTGAGTTTGAAGCCCATGTCATGGTCATCTTCCAATCCTACATAATATGGAAGGCTAAACCACCAGTTGTGTGAATTATATTGGAGGTTGCCAAAAGGAACTTGAGTTGCACCCAGCTGTCCCTGAACATTTTCAGAAAAGTTATATTCTAACCATCCCTGTTTGATGAAATGCGTACCAAACGTAGGATAGAACCGATATTCAAAGTTAAGCCCAATACCACCGGGATTGTCATACAAAATGTTAATTCTCCAAGTGTCAAAGGTAAACTGAGAACTATTTGCATCTATATCACTTTCATAGGTTGAGAGAAGCATATTATAACGAACGGCCCCTCCAACATGAAGTGATGGCTCTTCGTCATCTGATTGTGCCTGTGCTGTAATGTCGAGCCCGCTCGCGAAAAGCAGTATAAAAAGACTGAGTAGAATATTTCTTATAATCTTGATCGCTTCCATATATCTATTATTTGA
The DNA here is from genome assembly GCF_038150125.1 of Rhodohalobacter sp. 8-1. Lineage (NCBI taxonomy): Bacteria > Pseudomonadati > Balneolota > Balneolia > Balneolales > Balneolaceae > Rhodohalobacter > Rhodohalobacter sp. 8-1. The sequence continues at coordinate 112,784 of NZ_JBBVMF010000007.1, forward strand.
ATTAATCTTATGAAAATTAAGGTTAAATCTTATTTAGTTATCAAGTATATGTAAAACAACTGAGTAATATTTAATTCCATTTATTTTAAAGAATCGAAGAACCATATCAAAACTCAATTATTAAATAAACCCTTGAATAATTGGCACTTATAGGTTTTTAAAGGGAGTTCGGGTAGAATAATTTCAGAAGGTACACTGAAAAAGAGTTCGGGAATATTCATGCTGAATTATTGTAGAGGGTCGGTTCATTCATAAGCACTATCCCGTCAGATAAAAATCAGATGAACTTCCGCTATCTTAAGATGAGTTTATACATGATTTTTCTCTGTGAAATAAACTCGTTTCATGTCAACCGAAACTCGTCATCTTTGATGAACGGAGGTTCTGATATGAGATTAAAACTCAAAAAATGGCACGTATCCTAAGACACCATATCTTTGATTGAAAACTATCAACCTGAGTTCGATTGTTGACATGACCAACTTCCATATTTTTGATTCGAATTCAGATTAACAGACCTTTCACAATTTAGAGGATATGTTAACCTAAGATTTTTGGACCTCCTGGAACCTTTATAGAGCTGTTGAAAAGTTTTATGGATACAAGTCTTTGCCTGATATTGTGTCCGCAGAAGTTTAGCAATTGAGCGTTAAGGCCTATCTTGACTTAAGGTTGCCTAAAAATAAAGTGCGATATCAGATGTGAGATGCCGAAATCGAGTCATCGAATGGGTCATCCATTTTTTTTATTTTAAACTGGTTTGAATCGATTATTCGAAAGACCCAACCCGAGAGCGTTCGGAGTTATTATGACATTTCATCAAACACAGACACAACGCTAATTAAGCGATCACATTAGTTATATGTGATGAAAATAGCATCACTTTTGAAGTGTACACGCCAAACTTTGACCTCAACGCTGTATGAAGGTAAGAATGTTAGTTTCCGACTTTTTTACCCCATTTGGAACGTCCGGTTGACGTGAGACCTGCATACGTAACTGTTGTCCTCCTGGGCCTCGCTTCCCAATCCCAGGCGCTGTCTACAATCAGGTCAACGCCATTAATTGTTAGTATTTGAGTGCTTTCATCAAACGACCATGTGCCGCCTGTTCCTCCAGACATCGATTGATCTCCGTTCAGCTCAATTGTGTGAGACAGCTGCATAACCTGGTATTGATATTCCAGTGTAATCACTTCCCATGTACCTGCAATATCTTCCGTCGTGATTTTTGTATCCGGCACGGCAGCATACCTCTCCGGGGCAACGACAGGCCATCCATCTTCCGTCCAGTAGATTTCACGGACATGGCCCATCATAACTGCATTTGATGCATTGATTCCATTTATACCGGGCGGCAGCCGTCCTTGTGATGAATAGTACCAATCTCCCGTATCAGGATCTCTGAAAATTGAACAATGTGCGAAGCCTGTCCAGCCGGGGTGGCCTTTAAATTTGTAGGGATGTGTGAGCAGGGGATAGGCTACAGCTCCATCTGTTACATTGCTACCTTCAATCCCGACATATGGCCCGGTTATCTCCCGTGATCTTGCGACTCTCGTGTTATATGCTTGTGATAATTCATCATATGCCAGGAACAGGTAGTAATAGTCGGTTTCCTCGTTGTAGACTATTTCAGGTGCCTCAAGCCCCTGCCATCTGTTACTATTTACATCACCCCGGCCGGCAATTCTGGTTCCAAAATCTTTTAGTTCATTAAGTTCTGACGGCTTACCCGTAACCGGATCTACTTCAACTGCCGCTATCCCGGAGTGCCAGGATCCGTAAATTAACCAATGTTCATTCTCAGGTGTAACAATGTATGATGGATCGATGGCGTTGAATTTAAAATAGCCGCTCCAGTCATTGCCGCCATCCCGCTTGTAGGTTTCTTCGCCGTCTGCAACCGAGTAAATCACCATTCCTTTGTCTTTCCAGTTATTTGATGATAAATCATCAGATTCAGCCAGCCCGATAAAAGCTCTTTCTGTCCAGTATTCGCTACTATCATCTCCCAAAATTGGATTAGTGACCACCACGCTGTAGTAAAGTCTGTAGGTGCTTCCCACTTTAGCGATATATGGGGCCCAAAAACCATAATTTGGATTATCTATAGGGGGTAATGCGGGTTCCATATCCGCACGAATGCTGTTTAGCGAATCTTTTACCCATGATGGTGCAGACTCAAATACCGATCCCATATGTTCCCAGTTGACCAGATCGGCAGATCTTCGAACCGGGTAGTGGCCTCCCGCTTCGTGAGCATTACCATACGATGCATCTGTCTGGTACATATAAAAGTAATCCCCGTTTTTAACGACCGTTGGATCGTGAACGTTGGCCAGGTTCCAGGATGAACGTTGATTCCAGGACGCAATAGGTGTGTAATCATCAGAGTAAACGGGGCCGCTGAAGTCATCAAGTAAACCTGTAAAGGGGTCTTTTTCGGGCTCATCATTTGGTCCCGTGCTGCTGTTATCACACCCGGTCAGAATGCTGAAAATCAAACCGACGAGGATTGTGTATTTGGTAATATTGAAAGTTTTCATGGCGACGGGATGTGTCGGTTAGTGACTTCTCGAAGGCTGGAATTTTTAGGGCAACAGCAGCTGCAGTTTTCAAAAAAAGCCTTTTTAAAACAAAAGATGAACTGTTATTTCGATAAATTTAAATGATACACTTATAGCTTGCAAAAATTACCTGACCTATTGATAGCGCTTTTCTAAATGTAACGGACCAAAAGCAGCAAACTCTATTCCAGTGAAGTGTTTGGAAGGTTGATTCATTACATGCTGATTAAAAGAATAGCTTGAAGTAAACTCTACAAAACTTTTTAAGCATCTAAATCCGCTGTATTACTGTTTTTGATGTTCAGTTTTTTGCAAAAGCGGCACGGCCTCAACTATTTGTTCACAGAATAAGTTTAGCATGTGAATTGATAACTTTCCATAAATAACCCTCTGAAAATGCGAACAGTAATTTGGTATCGAAACGACTTGAGAACCATTGATCATCAACCCCTGTCGGAAGCTGCAAAAAATGGTGATGCCATCGGTGTTTACTTATTCGATCCAAGACATTTTGAAGACACGGCCTATGGATTCCCTAAAACGGACGCCATGCCTGCGCAATTTTTGATTGAATCTATCAAAGATTTGCGTGAGAACCTCCGTGAGCTTGGAAGTAACCTGCTTGTTAGGGTGGGCAAGCCTGAAGAGATGCTGCCGGAAATTATCGATCAAACCCGTGCAGAACAGGTGGCTTTTCATGGTGAAGCCGCTCCTGAAGAGAAAGCCGTAGAGCAAAAAGTCGAAGAGTCACTATCGATACCACTCAAAAAATATTGGGGCCAAGCCATGTATCACAGAGATGATCTCCCATTCGATCTGCTTACGATTCCGGATGTATACACTCAGTTCAGAAAGAAAGTTGAAAAAAAGAGTACCGTGAGATCACCTTTAGCAGCTCCTGAAAGCATAAGCTGGGACACTTCTGTTGAGATGGGGGATATTCCGTCTGTCGAGGACATGGGGCTTACAGCGCAAGAGATTGATGAGCGTGCAGTGCTTCCATTTAAAGGAGGCGAAACGGAAGCCTGGAAGCGGCTGCAGCACTATTTTTACGATGCTGATGAACTGCGAAATTATAAGTTTACCCGAAATGGTTTACTTGGGGCTGATTATTCCTCAAAATTTTCTCCCTGGCTGGCTCATGGCTGCATCTCAGCACGATCGATTCATGCGGAGGTTGAAAAGTATGAGCAGGAGATTCACAAAAATGTGTCGACTTACTGGATGAAGTTTGAGCTCATCTGGCGGGATTATTTTCGCTATTCAATGATCAAATACGGAAAACAGTTATTTCAGCTCGGCGGTATCCAGGGAAAAGATCTGAAAAAAAGCACCCATCAACCCACTTTTGAAAAATGGGCACGAGGCGAAACCGGTATTCCATTCATAGATGCCAACATGCGTGAACTAAACCAGACTGGATATATGAGTAATCGCGGACGCCAGAATGTGGCCAGCTTCCTCGCGCAGAATTTGAATTTTGACTGGCGATGGGGGGCAACTTATTTCGAGTCGAAGCTGCTGGATTATGATGTATGTAGCAACTGGGGAAATTGGGCATATAACTCCACGGTAGGTCACGATCCGCGAAACCGGTATTTCAACATCATAAACCAAGCCAGAAAATATGATAAAAAGGGTGAGTACGTTCGGCGATGGATTCCTGAACTGAGCGAATTACCCTCGGAATTTATCCACGAACCCTGGAAAATGACTGAAGATCAGCAAACACTGTATGAAACACGTGTTGGTGAAGACTATCCGAATCCGATGATTGATCTGGAGGAGAGTTACGAGAGAATTAAGAGCAACGGGTAAAATTTATACTGCCTTCTAAATTGATGGAGAGCGTTTGTTTTTGTAATATATGTGCAAATTATGTGCATTATGAATACCAAACCAATCAAAGGCAAGGGCGCCTCAACAAATCCCAGTCATCGTTTTACGGACGAATCAATTGAGTATGATATTGATGAAACGACGGGTCAGCTTCAGAAGCCGGCCCGTAAGATACATACCGATCATACAAAAGGTATCATCTCTAAAAACCAAAGTCCGGATATTCCGTTTGATGTCAGTATAAACCCTTACCGCGGTTGTGAACATGGTTGTGCCTACTGTTATGCTCGTCCCACTCATGAGTTTTTGAACATGTCGCCCGGCCTCGATTTCGAAACAAAAATTGTGGCCAAGTATGATGCCCCAAAGCTGCTTCGGGAAAAACTGGCATCTGAGTCCTGGAAACCACAAACCCTTGTGATGAGCGGTGTGACAGATCCATATCAGCCGGTTGAGAAAGAGCTGAAGATTACCCGTCAGTGTATCGAGGTTCTTACCGAGTCATATCATCCGCTGGTTATCATCACAAAAAATTATGGGGTAACGCGCGACATTGATCTGCTGAAAAAACTGGCTGATGTACGTGCGGTTCGTGTGGTGTTGTCAATCACAAGTCTAAAAAATGAACTTATCGGTACGCTTGAGCCGCGTACGTCCCGGCCGAAAAAACGTCTTAAGGCAGTTCGTGAACTTACGGAAGCCGGTATCCCGGTTCATGTAAATATAGCGCCGATCATTCCGGGACTCACAGACGAAGAAATTGTGCCCATCATGGAGGCATCAGCAGAAGCGGGGGCTGAATCGGTTTCGTGCACAATTCTGAGGCTGCCCTATTCTGTGAAGGATATTTTTTTGAAATGGCTGGATGACCATCAGCCCAACCGAAAACAGAAAGTTATTAATAAGTTGAAGAGCCTGAAAGATGGAAAACTGAACCGGTCGGAGTTTGGCGAGCGGTTTCGTGGCGACGGAGCTTATGGAGAGCAGATTAGGCAGCTAATGGATATTCATAAAAAACGATTGGGCCTAAACAAGAATCGGGAACCACTTAACTGTGGTGATTTCAGGCGGCCGGCCACCGACCAGCTTACACTGTTTTAGATAAACCGTTTTACAGAGGCTCTCATTCCGGCTTTCAACTCATAAGATAAACTGATTTCCATTTCACCTACATTAAGTGAGAGTTATTCGCAAGTATTGCTTTTTGCGGTTTGCATGCTTAGGCTGGGCGCAGCTTTTGAATGATGCGGCTTTGAGTTGTACTTCCGGGTTAGGCAGATAAGCAAATCAGGTTCAATGAATTACTGTAGTTAAACTTGGTGTCCATTTTTGTTAGATTAAGAGCCTTAATAATATGTGTAAGATATTCCATCACACAAAAACAGTGAATGTATAGAGCGATACTTCTGTTGAATTAATCTGAAATTTATAAACTCAAAAAGAACATTATGTCTGAAGTAAATTCACAAATGTTGGAGCTTGGTACCAAGGCACCAAAATTCTCTCTCACGGATGTTATATCGGGGGAAACATACAATCTGAAAACGTTCAGAGGCAATAAAGCACTGCTTGTTATTTTTATGTGCAATCATTGTCCCTATGTAAAGCTGATCAAAGAGTCGCTTGTTGAATATGCAACCGACTATATGCCCAAGGGCGTTGGAATTGTTGCCATCAGTTCAAACGATGTTGAGAATTACCCGGAAGACAGCCCTCAGAAAATGATAGAAGATGCCGAGGAGTTTGGGTACCCATTCCCTTATCTCTATGATGAAACCCAGGAGGTTGCCAAAGCTTACAAAGCAGCATGTACCCCGGATCTGTTTTTGTTTGATGAAGAACATAAACTTGTTTACAGGGGGCAGTTTGATGATGCAAGGCCCGGTAACGATATTGAGCCAACTGGTAAAGATCTTCGTGAGGCAACAGATAAAGTGCTTGCCGGTGAGCCTGTACCAGAAGATCAGAAACCCAGTATTGGCTGTAACATAAAATGGAAAGAAGGAAATGAACCGGACTATTTTGGATAAATCATGAGTATAGATATAGCCGGTTTACGGGAAAATTATACTCAGGGCGGCCTCCGTGAAGATGATATTCCAAGGGATCCTATCATACTGTTCAGGCGGTGGGTGGAGGAGGCTGTAAAATCTGAAATTGCTGAACCAAATGCGATGTCCCTTGCCACAGTCTCCGAGGATGGTTTACCAAATTCAAGAATTGTACTGCTGAAAGGTATCGAAAATCGTTCTATTCGCTTTTTCACAAATTATAAAAGCAGTAAAGGGCGTGATTTGGAAAAAAACCCGGTAGCAGCTGTATGTTTTTGGTGGCCTGAACTCGAGCGTCAGGTTCGTATCAGGGGATCGGTGAATAAACTAAGCCGTGAAGAGTCTGATGCTTATTTCCAAAGCAGGCCAAGAGAGAGTAAGCTGGGTGCGTGGGCATCAGAACAGAGTTCTGCTGTTGAAAATCGTGAAAAATTACGAAAAACGTACGAATCGATCTCAAAGCGATTCAAAAATACAACCATTCCGACACCTGAATTTTGGGGAGGATACGAGGTAACAATTAGTGAGATCGAATTTTGGCAGGGTCGTCCTTCCAGGCTTCACGATAGAATATTATTCATATTTGAGCAAAATAAGTGGAATCATAAACGGTTACAGCCTTAAGGTTGATGGGGAAAAATAAGCTGCAGCGGTACGCCGATAACAAAGGGTTCGAAAATGTATTTGAACACACTGACTTTAAAGATGAAGAACCGCCAAAAGGCAATTGGGCAGAAGAAGTATTTGAGAATAAGAATCCAATAGTTCTGGAACTTGCTTGTGGAAAGGGCGAGTACACAACAAATTTAGCAAAAGCGAACCCGGAAAAGAATTTCATTGGAATAGACATTAAAGGTGATCGGATTTGGAAAGGAGCAATTCGGGCTCAGGAAGAGGGGCTTCAAAACGTTCGGTTTCTTAGATGCTATATCGATCACCTGGAACAATTTTTTGCTGACAATGAAATCAGTGAAATATGGATTACGTTTCCCGATCCCTATCTGAAAAAAGGCGACATCAAAAAAAGATTGACCTCACCCAAATTCCTCGACATTTACCGTACGGTAACAACAAGTGATGCCCAGTTACATCTAAAGACAGATTCTCAACAATTATTTCGCTATACCCTTGATGTTATCAGCGACCAGGGATTAGTTGTTTCAGAACGGATAGATGATCTCTATTCTGAGACTGAGCTGTCAGACGAACTTCAGATTAAAACATACTACGAAAGAAAACACCTGGAGAGAGGACGGACCATCCAATATGTTCGTTTTTATTTGAATCCCTGATTTAGTGGTTTAAGCTCTTGACTTTTCAGTTGAAAATGATAAATTGATAGTATTAACTTAACACCGTTAACCTTCTTTTTATGCCCCTCAGGGAAGATATTTTAGAAGTTAGCCGCACTATTCTTGTTAAAGATGGATTCGGAAAAATGTCGATGCGTAAAATCGCAAAACATGCGGGCGTATCTGCCACAAGTATTTATCTGCACTTTCAGAATAAAGATGAGCTTTTGCTGGCCCTGATTGAATCGAGCATAGCAAAGTTAGCTCTGGCACTTGAAAAAAACCTCTCTGATTCAGATGATTCAATTACCAAGCTTGAAAAGATAGCGCAGGCATTTGTAGAATTTGCGCTCAATAACCCCCAGGAATATGAAATCATTTATATGGTTCGCCCTGAGGAGATGCCGAAGTTTCCAAAAGAGAAATTTCAGCAAGTACGTAAGATCTATGAATTACTGGCTGATATTATCAGGGAAGGATCAAGCAAGGGGCCACTTAGTGTTGATAAACCACTTATGAGCGCTTATACGTTATGGGCACAGCTACACGGAGTTGCTTCCGTTATCATTAGTAAACGTCTTGATACCCGAATTCCTACCGGTGAATTCGTCAGTCAGGCAGTGGAACACATTATTCAAGGATTTATATCACAAAAAACACCGGCCTAAAGGAGACCATTATGGAATCAATAATTCAAGATATCGCGTTCTTTTCTGAACTGTCTAGCTGGACGACCTGGGGCAGTGTAATAGCCGTTTTACTCATTTTAGGGTACACAGGCGCTCCATTGATCATCTGGGCTATCGCGGGATTGGTAGCGCTTGCAGGATTTGGCGCACCGGTGTGGCTAATGATAACTTATGTTGTGATTGCCGCAATATTTAACTTAAAACCGTTCCGAAGAGCTCTTTTTTCAGGGCCAATAATGAAGCTGCTTGACACTCTGAACATTCTTCCGGCGATTTCAGAAACAGAACAAACTGCTATTGATGCGGGGACAGTTTGGGTGGAAGGGGAGCTTTTTTCCGGCAGTCCCGATTTCAAAAAGATGATGAATGAGGCCTATCCAGACTTCACAGACAAAGAGAAGGAATTTCTTGAAGGCCCGGTTGAGGAAATATGCTCTATGGTGAGTGACTGGGATGTCTTTCAACGCCGCGGGTTTGATGATAAAACGTGGGATTATCTGAAAGAAAAACGGTTTTTTGGTCTTATTATACCTGAAGAGTATGGAGGCTATGGATTTTCCGCAAATGCGCACAGTGCTATTGTTGCCAAACTCGCCTCTCGATGTGGCCCGCTGGCAACAACTGTTATGGTGCCAAACTCATTAGGCCCGGCCGAGCTGCTTATGCATTACGGAACCGACGAACAAAAGCAACATTATTTGCCGCGTCTCGCTAAAGGCGAAGAAATTCCATGCTTTGCGCTAACAGAACCCAATGCAGGCTCCGATGCCGGTTCAATGCAGAGCACGGGTGAGGTAATGAAAGGTGAGGATGGCCAGCTCTACCTAAAACTTAACTGGGATAAGAGATATATCACCCTTGCAGCTATTTCTACAGTAATCGGGCTGGCATTCAAGCTGTACGACCCGAACGAATATCTTGGAAAAGGCAAAGATCTTGGAATCACTTGTGCATTAATCCCCAGCGATACAGAAGGCGTTGAGCTTGGTAAGCGTCATGATCCGCTTGGCGTGCCGTTCTACAATTGTCCTACCCGGGGGCATGATGTAACTGTGCCGATTGATGCAGTCATCGGTGGGAAAGATGGAACCGGAAATGGCTGGCGTATGCTGATGGAATCACTAGCGGTGGGTCGCGGTATTTCTCTGCCCGCTCAGTCTATTGGCGGTGCCAGAACGGCATTCAGAGCAGTGGGTGCCTATGCGGCTATACGGAAACAGTTTGGACTCAATATAGGGAAATTCGAAGGGATTGAAGAGCCTATGGCGCGAATTGGGGGCTATACCTATTTGATGGATGCCGCCCGAAGCTATATTTGCGGTGCGCTGGACAAAGGTGCGAAACCGGCGGTTATCACGGCCATTGCAAAATACAACTTTACAGAACTTGGCCGTGAAATTATCAACGATTCGATGGACATCGTGGGAGGAGCCGGCATTTCACGAGGTCCTCGAAATATTTTTGCACACAGCTACATTGCAACCCCGATTGCCATTACAGTAGAGGGCGCCAATATTCTTACCCGCACGCTAATGATCTTTGGCCAGGGAGCCATCAGAAGCCACCCCTATGCACTCAAAGAGATTAATGCGCTGATGGATAAAGACGTAAAAGCTTTCGATGAAGCATTTACAAGTCACCTTGGGCATGTCGTTAAAAATATGAGCCGTTCGTTGCTCCTAACCCTCACACGCGGACGACTTGCGAGTTCACCCTCAGGCGGAGTTGCTGCAAAATACTATCGAAAGCTCGCTTGGGCGTCAGCTTCGTTTGCATTTATGTCTGATATAGCTCTCGGTTCCTATGGTGGTGCACTGAAGATGAAAGAAAAACTGGCAGGCCGGTATGCTGATATTCTCAGCTGGATGCTCCTGGCAACGGCGACCCTCAGGCGGTTTGAAGCGGAAGGCAAACGAGAAGAAGACAGAATTTTCTTTGAATGGTCGATGCAACACGCATTCTATCGTATACAGACTGCGTTTGATGAAATTTACAACGAAATTGACGTGCCGGGCTTAAGCTGGGCTTTTCGCGGTCCGATTGGTCTCTGGTCGCGCATCAACAGGATTGGTAAAAAACCGTCTGACAAGTTGGGCCATAAAGTTGCCCAGGCGATGCAGCAGCGCGGTGATCAGCGGGATCGAATGACGTCTGGAATTTACATTAGTAAATCCACTGACGAAGCAATCGGCAAATACGAACACGCAATGATGCTGATTGAAGAGTCTTTCCCAATCTATAAGAAGCTTTATAAGGCAACGAAAGCACGTGAACTTAAAAAAGCTACCGTACTCGAACAGCTTGAACCGGCAGTAGAGAAGGGCATCATCAACAAGCAGGAAGCTGAGAAGGTGAAAGCTGCAGAAGAAGCCAGGTATGATGCCATTCTTGTTGATGAGTTTACCCTTGAGGAGTACAATGAAAGTGCCATTGACCCGTCCAAATCAGAAGGCAGGGGCATGGAAAAAGACAAAAATCCATTGATAGCTTGAAAAGTCCCACTTTCCTAAAGTAGGGATGCCCGCAGCGAAAAAGAGGGATTGAGAGGAATGTCCATCGTTACTGGATAAATCCATTTAACACCCCTCTAGCCGATGGCACTCCTTCGGAGAAATCTCCATTTGACAGGGGGCGACTTTTTCTTCGAGAATTAATCGAACTTAAGTTAAACTAAATTCAGGCCGCTATTCTTTATCAGAATGAAGGGTAGCGGCTTTTTTTGCAGAGTGAAGAATGCCTTTGATCATCGCTGAACTGAAGCCGCTGTGCTCCATCTCGTTGAGACCCGCAATTGTGCATCCACGAGGCGTAGTAACCCTATCGATTTCAAATTCAGGGTGGTTATCTTTGTCTGCCAAAAGAGAGGCTGCACCCTTTGCGGTTTGAGCCGCCATCTTGAGTGCTTCATGAGCATGAAAGCCGATTTCAGTCCCTCCCTGAGAAGCTGCGCGGATAGAGCGCAGAAAAAATGCAATACCGCACGCACAAAGAGCAGTAGCGGCTGTCATCTGTTCTTCCAGGATAGATACCGTCTTGCCAACAGTGTTAAAGATTTCCGTGGCCGTTTCAAGCACATCGCTATTGTCGGAATCCGTGCAGATACATGTCATCGATTCACGAATGGCGATGGCGGTATTTGGCATTGCCCGCACTATGCTTAATTTGTCACTTACTATGGTCTTTATATAAGCGATATCAACACTTGTTACCACAGAAATCAACAGATGCTTTTCAGGTTTAAGAAATGGACCAATTTGCTTTAGCAAATCATCAATTTGACTGGGCTCTACTGCCACAATAATTATTTCAGATCTCTTAATGGCCTCTTCATTACTATTAGTAACATAAAACCCCTGATCTTTATATGTCTCCAGCAATGTGATTCTTCGACGCGTGAGGGCGATTGAATCTGCTTCATATTTACCCGATTTAACTAAACCTGTGGCTATGGCAGTACCAAGATTTCCGGCTCCAAGAATGGCAATATTTTTACTCATGTCAGTATTATTTTTTTCCACTGTTATATTAAAACGTAATAAACACATTTGGATGAAGGAATGCATAAATTTGTTTAAAAATGAGCATAAGACTTGGGAAGCGCTTCTATAAAAAAGGGCCATTACTTTAAATTACTATAGAAAATAACTTGAACAGGAAGTGACAGTTGACTAACATAAACGGCTTCTGTAACTACATTTAAATAATCTACCTATATGCAAGTGTTGAAATTTGGCGGGTCTTCGATGGGTACTGCCGAATCGATATCAAACGTACTTTCTATTGTAACGCAACGGGCTGAGAGAGGGCCGGTTGCTGTGATTGTTTCTGCAATGAGAGGCGTGACCGATCAACTCGTTGAAACGTGCAACCGAATGGAGCGATCGTCTTTTAGCTATAACGAAACCATAGACGCGTTAGAGAAGCGACATTTCAATATAGCCCGTGAGATGTTACCGGCACAAGAGCAAAGTGACCTTATCACTGAGCTGAAGATGCTTTTAAATGAACTCGAAGATGTGCTGCAAGGCGTATCCTTAGTACAGGAAATCACGCCAAAAACCCGCGATTTTGTGATGGGGTTTGGTGAACGCCTATCGGCTAAAATTCTCACCCATCTGATTAAAAGTCAAAATATAGACTCTGAATACACTGATGCGCGTTCGTTTATTGTTACCGATTCACGCTTTGGTAATGCACGGGTAGATCTGAAGGTGACATATAATAAAATCCGCTCATATTTTGAAGCTACTGATGAGCCCAAGGTATTTGTTGTGACCGGTTTTATAGCTGCTACCAAACGGAATTTATCAACCACACTGGGCCGCGGTGGATCAGATTACACGGCTGCTCTTATAGGAGCTGCTCTCAATACCGATTTAATTGAGATCTGGACGGATGTGAACGGGTTGATGACGGCAAACCCCGGTAAAGTTAAACGGGCTTTCCCAATTTATGAAATTTCCTACGAAGAGGCGATGGAACTTTCACACTTTGGAGCTAAAGTTATTTATCCGCCTACCCTGATTCCGGCGCTAAAAGCCCAGATCCCAATTGTAATCAAGAATACGTTTGATCCCACTCAGCCCGGGACCTCTATCAGGAAAGAAATCACGCCTACAAACAATCTGATTAAAGGACTGTCGTCTATTGACAATATCACCATGCTAACAGTGAAGGGTAGCGGAATGATTGGGGTGAGCGGGATAGCAGCAAGGATTTTTCGTTCGCTGGCAGACGCCGACGTAAATATTATTATGATAACCCAGGCCTCATCTGAACATACGGTATCTATAGCTGTGCTCCCGCATCAGGCCATGATTGCAAAAAATGCCATTCACCGGGAGTTTGAAGAGGAGCTTCAGGGGCAGGAAATTGACGATGTGGAGGTTGAAAAGGATCTTTCGGTTATTGCCATTGTGGGTGATAACATGAGGAATATACCAGGAATCGCAGGCCGTATTTTCAGGGCGCTGGGTCGCAACGGAATTAATATCCGCGCAATAGCCCAGGGATCATCAGAAAGAAATATTTCGTTTGTCGTAAGCAACAGGGACGAAAATAAAGCGATTAATACACTACATGACGCCTTTTTCCTTGCCGGTGTTAAAACCGTTAATTTGTATTTGGCGGGTATTGGGTTAATTGGCGGTACGCTGCTCGAGATGATCAGGGAACAGCTGCAGGTGTTTTATGATGACTACAATATTGAATTTTGTCTGAGGGGCGTTGCAAATTCCAAAAGGATGCTGATTCGCGAAGGTGGCATCTCACTTTCAAACTGGAAGGATGAACTGGAAGAAAAGGGAGAGCCCACGGATCTTGAGGGCTTTGTTCAGCTGGTAAAAGAGCATAATCTGCCGAACTCAATTTTTGTGGATTGTACCGCCAGTGATGAGGTCTCAAATATTTATCCCAAAATACTATCCTCAAGCATCTCGGTGGTCACGCCTAATAAAAAAGCCAACTCCGGATCATTGAAATATTACAAGAAACTTCACGATCTGGCCGAAAAACACAACGTGGCCTTTAAATATGAGACCAATGCCGGGGCCGGGCTGCCAATTATTTCAACGATTGATGAGCTGGTATCCACAGGCGACCATGTTGATAAGATTGAGGGTGTGCTGTCCGGAACCCTCAGCTATATTTTTAACAACTTTTCCGGTGATAAGAAATTTAGTGATATCGTCATGCAAGCCCGGGAGAAAGGATATACAGAACCGGACCCGCGAGAGGATTTGAATGGCAGAGATGTGGCCCGAAAACTTTTAATATTGGCTCGTGAAGCAGGTTTTAAAATTGAACCTGAAGATATCGACGTTCAAAATCTTGTTCCGGAAGACGCCCGGAACGGATCTGGTGTCGAGGAATTTTTTGAGACATTAAAGCAGCATGATGACGATTTTGAATCACTCAGGGCTGATGCCGAGAAAAATGGTAAAAAACTCTGCTATATCGCCCGGTTTGAAAATGGACGGGGAGTCGTTAAGCTGGAGCAGATATCCAGCGAGCATCCATTTTTTGGGCTTGATGGAAGCGACAACATCATGGCCTTATACACGAGATATTATAAAGAGAGCCCGATGGTTATAAAAGGGCCGGGGGCTGGAGCTAATGTCACATCAGGTGGTATTGTAGCTGATATACTGCGCGTTGTAAGTACCAAAGCTGCAAGTAATGCAGGATAACCTATGACCAAACAAACTTTAAAATCCGCAAAAGCATTTGCACCGGCGTCCGTGGCTAATGTGTCCTGTGGATTCGATGTTCTCGCCTTTGCTATTCACGGACCTGGAGATATTGTAGAAGTGTCGATTAAAGACACGCCTGGAGTAGAGATAACTGATATTGAAGGAGATGGTGGTTTATTACCCAAAGATCCGCCTGTCGAAAATACGGCCGGACGTGCAGTGATGGCCATGCTGAAGGATCTGGATATAGAGGACAAAACCGGCATATCAATCCGCATCAAAAAAATGATGCCGCTTGGCAGCGGAATGGGGTCGAGTGCTGCCAGTTCTGTTGCTGCAGTAGTTGCTCTCAATAAACTGCTTGACACACCATACGAAAAAAGTGATCTGCTTCAGTTTGCTCTGCAGGGTGAACTTGCGGCAAGCGGCAGTCCGCATGCCGATAATGTGTCAGCGTCACTTCTGGGAGGCTTTACACTTGTTCGAAGTCAGCATCCGCTTGATATCGTGAAGCTCCATGTTCCAAAGGGTCTCGTTGCTGCAGTTTTTCATCCTAATATTTCCATCAGCACCAAAAATACACGGCTAATACTCAGAAAATCTGTACAAATGTCGCAGGCAGTTCAGCAGTGGGGTAACGTTGGCGGGCTGATTGCAGGACTGTATACCGAAGATTTTGATTTGATTTCACGTTCAATGACAGATCATATTGTTGAACCGGCCCGGTCGATTCTCATACCCGGATTTGATGAAATGAAGGAATCTGCCTTAGAATTAGGTGCCCTTGGATTCAGCATATCAGGGGCCGGACCGTCAGTTTTTGCCCTATGCCGGTCAGAAGAGGATGCAAAAATAATAAAAAAAGAGATTGCAAGAATCCTCGATACTTTTAACTTATTAGTGGAGGCATACATATCTCCAATCAATCTTGAAGGGAGCAAATCTGTGACATAAGACATAAAAAGCATTTGTTATGAGATTATATAGTACCAATGGTATATCGGACGGTGTTACATTTCTTGAAGCAGCTGAATCCGGGTTGGCTCCGGATGGCGGACTCTACATGCCAGAAAGTTTACCTGCACTATCGCTGCCATTTAATGATCCGGAATCGGCCGGAAATCTGACATTGCAGGAAATTTCTAAACAGGTATCCAGGCTATTCCTATCTGATTCACTCTCCACCAAAGAGATTGATGAGCTGATTGACGACGCAATTACGATGAAGGCACCGCTCCTCAAGCTCAAAGATAACCTTTTTGTACTGGAACTATTTCATGGCCCCACGCTTGCGTTCAAAGATTTTGGGGCACGGTTCATGGCAAGGTTGTTTTCGAAACACCGGTCTGTATCGACAAAAAAATTGATCATTCTCGTTGCAACATCCGGTGATACAGGTGGCGCGGTTGCCAATGGATTTTATAATCTTGATGGTGTAAACGTCTGTCTGTTGTTTCCAAAAGGGAAGGTGAGCGATATTCAGAGAAAACAGATGACTACGTTAGGCAATAATATCACTGCACTCGAAATCGAGGGCACATTTGATGACTGCCAGCGCCTTGTGAAACAGGCCTTTTCTGATGATAACCTTAACGGTACTCTTCGTCTTAGCTCTGCAAATTCCATCAATGTTGCAAGGCTGCTGCCTCAGAGCTTTTACTTTATTCACGCCTGGTTTCAGCTAAAAAAATTCACTCATAAAAACCCTGTATTTGTAGTACCCAGCGGCAACTTTGGAAATCTAACAGCCGGATTAATGGCAGAAAAAATGGGAATGCCCGTGTCAGCATTTGTAGCCGCAACCAACAGGAATAAAGTTGTACCTGAGTATTTAGAAGGAGCAGAGTTTTCGCCACGTACTTCCATTCAGACTATTTCAAATGCGATGGATGTTGGAAATCCGAGTAATTTTAGCAGAATCAGAGCGCTTTATAATGAAGATGATGAGGCAATTCGTCACCATATAAAAGGGTACTCATTTACCGATGACAGTACTCTTTCAATGATCCGTAAAGTTTATGAAAAGTATAATTATATAACAGATCCTCATACGGCAATTGGTTTACTTGCTGCGGAGGAGTATCGCAAAGATTATGACAAAAACGCTCCCCGGATAGTCCTTTCAACTGCTCATCCCTCAAAATTTTTGGATGTAGTTGAACCCGAAATTAATGGAAAAGTATCTATCCCAAAAAGATTATCTAATGCTATCCTTGAGGATGAAATGTCATTTCCTCTGTCATCTTGTTACTCAGAGTTTAAGCGAGTGATTTTGAATGCCTTTGATACCTGATAATGCGTCAGTTTTCCTCCACCGCTTTTTTCAGTTTGTTTAAGGAAGATATTGGGGCATCACAGGTGAAATTCCTGCACACATAAACCATTGCTTTGTTTTCCATGGGAAATGATTCAGTGAATGGAGAGATTGTATTCAGGGCCTCTTTGGTTTGATGGGATTTGAGAAGCACAGAATGCTTAAATCGATTTCGCCTGGATAAATAATCCAGAATTTCCTGTGTCTCCGAATCTTCCTGGCTGCCGGTGACGGCAATTTCTACAGGATCATAAAGAGCGGTAAGTTTTGTAATGAGGGCAAATGTATAAGCCGATGGGTTATCGGCAATGACCTCAGAAAATGATGTCAGAATCCGCTCAGACGTCTCTTCATAGTCTGGATTACCCGTAAGTCTCGACAAACGGAATCCGTTGAGAGCCGCCACGGAATTAGACGAGGGAAGAGCACCGTCGTAAATCTCTTTCTGCCGGCCCATGGGAGTTTCTGAATCTGATGAAGTCAGGTAAAACCCACCGTGTTCTTCATCCCTAAACCGCTCATTGAACTGCTTCTGAAAGTCAATTGCTTTTTTCAGATAAGTCGGGTCATGTGTGGTTTCATACAGCTCAATCAGTCCC
Organism: Rhodohalobacter sp. 8-1; assembly: GCF_038150125.1. Classification (NCBI taxonomy): domain Bacteria; kingdom Pseudomonadati; phylum Balneolota; class Balneolia; order Balneolales; family Balneolaceae; genus Rhodohalobacter; species Rhodohalobacter sp. 8-1. Next base: position 130,328 of record NZ_JBBVMF010000007.1, read on the forward strand.
CAGATCAACGCTGTATAGTCATCGGCCATTGCATCGATACCTGCGCCACCAACACGATAACGGTGCAGCAGGCGGCCATCTGATGTTACCATTTCAGAGCTGATAAAAGATTCAATCTCAACAGCAGCATCCGTAAACGCCGAATCACTGAAAATGGCACCTGCAGTTGCGAGCGCGGCCATCATCAGGCCGTTCCAGTCGGTCAAAATTTTGTCGTCAAGCAGAGGACGCGGGCGCTTTTTCCGAATATCATTCAGTTTATCCCGGATCTCATCAAGTGTATTCCCCAGCTCATCTGGATCACTGTCTTTGTCAGCCGCCAAATCAAACAAACTGCGGGAAAGATAAGGAATATTCTTACCGGTAAATTCACCGGTGGCTTCATCGCGGAAATTACCTTTCTCTTTGATGTTGTAAACCTCGCAAAACAAATCCGCCTGATCGGCTGTCAGCAGTTCAAAAATTTCATCACGTTCCCACACATAAAACTTCCCTTCTTCGCCTTCACTGTCAGCATCTTCAGCTGAGTAGAAAGCGCCTTCAGGTGACAGCTTAATGGCTTTCAGATAATCAAAAATTCGATAGCATGTATCCTTGAAAACCGGATCGCTACTCACGCGCCATCCCTCAGTGTAGGCCAGCATCAGCATCGCCTGGTCGTACAGCATCTTTTCAAAATGCGGCAGCAGCCACTTTTCGTCAGTGGAGTAGCGGTGAAACCCGCCGCCAATATGATCCCAAATTCCACCCTGGCGCATTTGACGAAGCGTGTGCAACGCCATTTCCCGGGACGTTTGATTGCCAGTGGCTTCTGCATGGTGCAGTAAAAATAGAAGATTATGTGGTGATGGAAATTTTGGTTCTGAGCCAAATCCTCCGTGCTCGTCATCAAATTGCCTTTGGAGTGCTTGCTGAGCATCGTCAATAATGTTATCCGGCAGCGATTCAGTGGATGTTCCAAGAGAAAGCGTTTTTGAAAATCCGTCGCGGATGCTCTCCACGCTTTGCCTGATGCGTTGTCTGTCCTCTGTCCATATCTTTTGGATTTGAGGAATCAGGTCTGTCATCCCCAACTGCTGGCCACGGGAATTTTTCGGCAGGTAGGTTCCTGCAAAAAACGGTTCCTTGTCTGGTGTCATGATAATTGTCAGGGGCCAGCCGCCGCGGCCGGTCAGCATCTGGCATACCGTCATGTACGTATTGTCGATATCAGGCCGCTCTTCACGGTCCACTTTGATGTTGATGAAAGTGTCATTCATCAGTTCAGCCACTTGTTTATCCTCAAAACTCTCATGCGCCATTACATGACACCAGTGGCAGGTGGCGTACCCAATGGAAAGAAAGACTGGTTTATCCTCAGTTTTCGCTTTTTCAAAGGCTTCATCACACCAGGGATACCAGTTGACTGGGTTTTCAGCGTGCTGGAGGAGGTAAGGGGATTTTGCATTTTTGAGGGAATTCATATTTAAAGATTATTTTAAATTTCTTCTTTCAATCGTTCGCCATAATCCACAAGATATCGTTCGTAGGGCTCGTCCATCAGGGGAGAGGTAATCAGGAAATCTGCTGATGAGCGGTCGCACGCTAATGGAATATTATACACTATTGCCATCCTCAGGAGCGCTTTCACATCCACATCATGCGGCTGTGCCTGAAGCGGATCCCAGAAAAAAATCAGGAGATCAAGCTTGCCTTCGGCAATGGCAGCACCGATCTGGAGATCGCCGCCCAGGGGACCGCTTTTAAACCGGTGTACCGGAAGGTCAAGTTTTTTGGCAATAAGCCCACCCGTTGTACCTGTGCCAAATAGTTCATGTTTTTTAAGAAGGTCGCTGTTGAATTCGGCCCAGTCGAGCAGGTCAAGCTTACGGTAATCATGGGCTATGAGTCCAATACGTTTTTTCTTGTCCATCGTGGCGGTGTGTGAACCAATGCTTGGATGAGACTTTGAGGGTTTTATCTTATTCAAAATAGCTGTGGTTAGTTCAGGTTAATACTCTTAGAATAGAAATTATATCGGTAAAGCCAAACAGCAAGTCGTGGATATTGAACCTGAACGATTCGTTACTAAAATGGAAGGGAAGATGTGAAGAGTCAGATCACGAGCTTGAGAGCGGGTTTGTGTAAAGAGAGGCGTTTAATAGCGTGATTCTGATCGCCAAAACCTTTTAACTTTGAGCTGAAAGAATCAATTTTGCAGAACATATCGTCTTGGTCGAGTAACGTTTGCAGATGGGGATTCTCCAACACTTTTGATGAGAGTACAAGCTCGTCACGATTCGCTTTCTCAACCAAGCGGGCTGCTAAATTGACGGTATTGCCAAAATAATCAATCCGGTTGTTAAGCGTAACGGCGTAGCAGCTTCCGTGGTGCAGGCCGCCTTTCAGACGTATCGGGGCATCCGATTTGTCTGAATCAAAAAAAAGTTTTTGCGCCCGTTGATAAGCCCGTACCGCAGAAGCAGGCTGTCGGAAAACGGCCATTATTGCATCTCCAATTGTTTTTACGATGGCGCCTCGTTCCTCCCGGATTATTTTCCGTAGAACCTCAAAATGATCCATTACTTTTTTGATGGCTTCCTCGTCGCCACTGTCAGAATAAATTGACGAAGAGTCAATAAGATCAGTAAACAACACGGTAAGTTCATCGCACTTCATCTTTTGTGATTCCCGAAGATACTCTTTCGGGAAACATTCTCTGAAGAATTGTTGAGATGTTACTTCGGCGGCCGAAACGCCATAGTCTTGCCATCGCCGGTCTTCAATTGAAATCAGCAATGGATGATCAGCTTTGTTTTTTACGATCATGTCTGATTGAGGCGAAAGCAGCGTTTCACCATTATCTTTCTCACCTTGCTCCAGTGTCATAGTCACATTATCGAGTCCTTCCACATCGGGCCTAACATGAATATCACGATCGAGTGTGTCGGTTCGGACACGGTATTTTCCGTCAGGCAGCATCAGGTTCACAAAATGCTTTGCTCCCGGCTTGATATACTGCTGCATAACTACATGTGGCCGGTGCTGAGGACCGGATACGCAGTACATATCGTCACTTAGCTTTCGAACCAGCGGATGTGATTTAAAAATAATCTGAGTGGTGTTATTTAAATCAAGATCCATCGTGTCACCGCAGTGATTGCAGTAGTGAGACGTGCTGATTTCAAACAGGCGCCTGGAAACTTTCAGAGTGCGTCTGCACCGAGGACAGACCTGCCTCCATTCCATGTTTAATATATTGAGTATCACGGCATGGTAGGCTGTCTCGAGTACCCGATGCAACGGAAATGACCATAGCTTTGAAAGAACCAAAGGTTCAATTGATTTCAGATCTTGCTCGTCTGAATAGTGCAAAAGATCAATAATTCGGCGGGATAGTTCCGGCTCGTTACTTTCGGCTGTGAGTTTTTTTTGCAGTTCGCGCCATTTACCGGGATTCTTCAGGCTTAACAGTAATGATGATGTCTTTTTTTGTGGAAACTGGTGGGAGGCGATTGATTCATCGTAGCGCCTGATGACGTGTTTTAATCTCTGTTTAAAGGCTTTGGAAAAATGAGTTTTTGTTCGAAGCGAACCCATGAATCCACGGGAAATCCCTTCAAACTGAATAGATATATCAGTGCCCGGTTCTTTTTTATTACGATCAGGTATGAGTTCAATTTTGATCAATAATTCTTCGTAGGGGCCGCGCTGGTAATTTCTGTAAACCTTTAAATAATGAGGAGCTTCCCAGCGGTAGGGTTCTTCCTGCCAGATATCGGCACGGCGCAAATGATCGTACTCGAGCTGAGCAAAATGTCGGGGCAAACTATGCGATATCATTGCCTCCTGCACCGGTAACTGCCCGACGTCTTTAAAAAATCGATTTGTATCCGAGACGTACGGCCACAGCTGTCGCGGTGTTCCCGCTGAGTGTATTCGCCAACTGTAGGAAAAAGGGTAACTTTTCATCAATTTTTTTTAAAACACGTTTCGAGATTCTGAACGTGATGCCGTATCTTAGCACTTCTCTAATATTAAAAGAGAAACTAACATCTAATTTGTTACAAAAAATATTACTATGGCTGTAGAACGTACGTTAACAATCCTGAAACCGGATTGTGTAAGAAAAAAATTAATAGGCACTGTCACTGCCCAGATCCAGGAGGCCGGATTTGAAATCAAGGCGATGAAACTGACCCGTCTCACGGAGGATACTGCCGGCGGATTTTATGCCGTTCACAAAGAAAGACCATTTTTTGGAGAACTTGTTGAATTTATGAGCAGCGGTGCATGTGTTCCAATGATTCTTGAGAAAGAAAATGCGATTGCTGATTTCCGCGAATTGATAGGTGCAACTAATCCAGAAGAAGCTGCAGAAGGAACCATCCGCGCTAAGTTTGCCGACAGTATCGGTGAGAACATTATTCACGGATCTGACTCTGTTGAAAATGGCCGGCTTGAGGCTGCTTATTTCTTTCCCGAATCTGATGTAGTTGCCAACGAGGCCTGATCCGATTCTTAGTAAAAGTTTTTAAATCGCCCCCGGTTTCTTTTTGGGGGTGATTTATGTTTAATCATCTGTGATAACGATAGCTACTATTTTATGAACGCACTCATCTCTCCAAAAACGAGCCCAGTTTGGATGATTCTGATTTTCTCATTAATCGTTCTTACGTCATGTGGATCTGAAATGGCTACTGACACAAACTCATCGGCTGGTGTAAAAACGGGAGGTGAACAGCTCATCAGTAACCATTTGCCAGAACTCGAGGGCAAAAATATCGGTCTTGTTATGAATCCGACGGCCGTAGTTGATGGCGTGCATATGCTTGATACATTGATGGCTCTGGACGTTGATATTGCGGCACTTTTTGCACCGGAACATGGATTCCGCGGCGAGGCGGGAGCAGGAGAGAAAATAGAAGACGGAGTGGATCAACAAACAGGATTACCGGTTTACTCTCTTTACGGCAGTACCCGCAAACCTACACCCGAAATGCTCGAAGGAATTGATATCCTGTTATTTGATATGCAGGATGTTGGTGCCCGATTTTATACCTATCACGCCACCATGGGCCTTGTAATTGAAGCCGCAGCGGATGCCGGAATTCCTGTCTGGATTTTAGATCGTCCCAATCCACTCAGTGGTGAGTATGTGAGCGGATGGATTCGGGAAGATGAGTTTTCATCATTTGTTGGGCCATATCCCATTCCAGTAGCGCATGGCATGACGCTGGGAGAATTAGCACAGATGATTGCGGGTGAGGGGTGGCTTGATACTGACGCCGCCCCCAATGTTCGGGTGATTGAAATGGCCGGATGGAATAGATCTATGCTCTGGCCCGACACAGATCTCCCATGGATTGCTCCTTCCCCAAACCTGCCAACATTTGAACATGCGTATGTCTATTTGGGCACATGTCTAATCGAAGGAACCTCTCTTTCAGAAGGCCGCGGGACCGCCGATCCGTTCTTAACACTGGGGTCACCAAACACAATATTGACTGAAGATCAAATTGATCGATTGAATAGCCGGATAACCGGTGGTACCGTCGCCCCGGCGGTATTCACGCCGCGAGAAATACCGGGTGTTGCTCTTAACCCTAAACATGAAGGTAAGGAGTCTTACGGAATCCGACTCACCGTAAATGATTACAACTCCTACCAGCCTTTCGAAAATGGACTGATTATTCTTTCTGAACTGATGCAAAGTACGCCCGAAGCCACCACAAGAGATTTTATATATAAACTTGCCGGGTCAAAAGAGATAGACAGAATTATCAGCGGAGAGCTCCAGCCAAGTGATGCGGACTTTTACATCGAGCCTTTCATGAATGGGCGGGATCAATATCTGATTTATTGAGCGGGCATAGTATAGTCGCAAGGCTAGTTTTCGATCATTTTTGGCGCTGAATCATCTGTCGTTTCCACTCATAACAGACTAACGCTGCACTCACTGAAGCGTTTAGCGATTCAACGTCATTTTCCATAGGCAGAGAAAGTAGGAAATCGCAATGCTCACCGGTTTTTTTCCTCATACCGCGCCCTTCATTGCCAATTACGAACGCCATAGGAACGTCATACGACTGGTCCCAAATAGTTGATTTTGCTGTTTGGTCGAGACCGGCAATCCAGAACTTATTCTCTTTTAGCGTGAGAATGGCCTGGTTTAAGTTTACCGTACGAATAATTGGAATGCGTCCGGCGGTGCCGGCGCTTGTCTTCAATACCGTAGCATTTACAGGGGCTTGCCGGTGCTTCGGGACGATAACAGCTGATATTCCTGCTGCTGCAGCTGTTCTTAAAATAGCTCCAAGGTTATGCGGATCCTCAATTTCATCAAGGCATAAAACCGCTGTTTCCGGTGTAGGGTCTAACTCATCCAGCCAGTCTTCAAACTCCAAATATTTTATTTCAGATATTGCGGCCACGACACCCTGATGATTGACATCGCCGACGAGTTCTGTCAGTTTTGCTTCGGGAACTTTTACGACAGGAATTCTGTGGCCGGATGCGGCGTTCACGATAGTATAAGATGCAGATGATCTGAGATTATCTCTGATGAATATTTTTTCAATCGTATCCGGTTCTCTGCTAAGAAGTTCCTGAACTGGATTGGTTCCAAATGAATATTTATTAGTCATTTATAATGTAATATTTTGGCTGTTTGTTTGCATCTGAATTCACAAATGGTGATATATGATTGTATAAAACTTGCTTAATGACAACTAAGCTTCATAACCCATACGAGAAGAGATCCAGATGATGAATGATGACCCTAAAGAAAAGAAATCCGGAGACCAATATCTTGGTCTAACTGATAATACCAGTAACAAATCGAAGTCTTCGCTCCACAAACTGAATTCCTACTGGAATAGCAACTCGCTCCAGGTTTTGGCGGGCAGTATCCAGATTCTTGCAGGAATGAGTATTGTAGGAATAACAATACTGGGCTTGCTGACTCCACTTTGGATCGCCGCCATATTGAGTATGCTGGGCAGCATATCAAGTATGTTTGGGGTCTACATGATCTTCCAGGCGGTATCGGCTACTGGTAAATTTGATACACTTATCAATCAGTCGATCAAGCGCGTTATTCGTGACCAGAATTAGAAGCGCTTCCTGTTTTATTTAAGTTGACGCAAATTCTATTGCAACCGGATAAAAGTTTGGAAGGTTTTATCATTTGAGTCGAAACCACATCTACACTCTGAAAACATCAGCCGGTATTCGTACTGTTACACCTTTATTAGAGCCCGTCTCTTCTTTTCATTCAGCTCCCGGGTTTTTCAATATCGCTCACCGCGGGGCAAGTTATTACGCTCCGGAGAACACATTTCCTGCATTTCATAGAGCAATTGAAATGAAAGCAGATATGATTGAGCTGGATGTCACGCTTTCCCGTGATAAAATTCCAGTGGTCATACACGATAGTAAGCTTAAGAGAACCACAGATGGACGCGGGTTGGTTCAGAATTATTTTGAACGAGAGTTACGTGATCTTGATGCAGGGCAGTGGTTCAGCCCCGAGTTTCGGGGTACCGTGCTTCCACGCCTTGAAGATGTATTAAAATGGGCTTCAAAAAAAATACTTCTCAACATCGAGATCAAAAAAGAGGCGGTTACTAAAAAACCAGAAGGTGGCGTTGTTCAGCTGGTTTACGAGCTGATCAAAGAGTGTGATATGACCGGGCAAGTGATCATTTCCAGTTTTAGCAGAATCGCTGTTAAAAGAAGTTGGGAATTTACGCCCGACATACCCACGGCATATCTTATGAGTCCCTACGCGTTGGGAACGGTAAGAGAATATCGCTTGATGAAAAAACTTAATGCAACAGGGTTGAACATGAAGCCTCATCAGATGAGGAAAAGGCTGATGTCACTGGCCGATAAAAACAAGAGTCCTGTTTGGGTATACACAGTTGATGATGAAAAAGAGATGGCCGAAGTCATAAAAAAAGGAGCTACGGGTATCTTTACGAATAGACCCGATGTGCTTGGGCGGGTTGCTTCTGATATATTTAAGAATCATCAGGAATAGCCCGGAAAAAAATTGATTCTTTTTACTATTTGGTTGAATAGGAATGGGGAGCCTGCTATTTTAAATTTTCCATCAATCAAGCCAAATCTCTCATGTCCACAAAATACATTCTCGTCACAGGCGGGGTAACTTCATCACTCGGAAAAGGCATTATTTGCGCATCATTAGGCCGGTTGCTGGTAGCTCGCGGACTAAAAGTGACCGTTCAGAAACTGGATCCATATATTAATGTGGATCCCGGCACTATGAATCCATACGAGCATGGTGAAGTTTATGTGACCGATGACGGTGCAGAAACAGACCTTGATCTTGGCCATTATGAGCGGTTCCTCGATATTAAAACATCACAGGAAAATAATGTAACCACCGGGCGCATTTATTATGATGTGATCAAGAAAGAGAGAAAAGGGGTTTACCTTGGAAAAACGGTACAGGTCATTCCGCATATCACTGATGAAATTAAGTCTCACGTCACAAAACTTGGAGAGTCTGAAAACTACGATGTGGTGATTGTAGAGGTGGGCGGAACCGTAGGCGATATTGAAAGTTTGCCATACATTGAAGCGATGCGCCAGCTTAAATACGAAGTAGGGCGTCAGAATGTACTCTCTATCCACCTCACGCTTGTGCCGTATCTTGCCGCCGCCGGTGAACTTAAAACAAAACCAACACAGCATTCTGTTAAGACATTGTCGGAAAGCGGGTTAAGCCCCGATATCCTGGTCTGCCGGTCGGAACATCCCCTGGACAACACTATTCGCAGTAAGATTGCCCAGTTTTGTAACGTGGAAATCGAGGATGTGATAGAGTCGCTTGACGCTCAAAGCATTTACGAAGTACCGCTGCTGATGCAAAAAGAGGGTCTCGACAAACAAGTAATTCAAAAGCTGAATATCGAGACAGATAAGCCGGATCTTGAAAAATGGATCCAGTTTGTTGATAGACTAAGATATCCCGACAAAACGGTAAAAATTGCCCTTGTTGGTAAATATGTGGAGCATCATGATTCTTATAAGTCGATTGTTGAAGCCCTGATCCATGGCGGTGCCGTTAACGATGCGAAAGTGAAGATCAAATGGGTTCAATCAGAAACGCTGAATACTCAAAATATTGATAAACATCTGAATGATGTGTCGGGTATTCTCGTGGCGCCGGGATTCGGGGATCGCGGAATTGAAGGAAAATACCTTGCTGTTCGATATGCCCGTGAACAAAAGATTCCGTTTTTTGGAATTTGTCTGGGCATGCAGTCTGCCGTTGTGGAATTCGCCCGAAATGTTGCTGGTCTCGAACACGCAGACAGCACAGAGTTCAATGAAAAAACACCACATCCCGTTATAGATCTGATGCTTGATCAGAAAGAAGTTACCGACAAGGGCGGAACCATGCGCCTGGGTAAGTATGCATGCAGCCTTGTGGATGATACTCGTGCAGCTGTATCTTACGGCAAGCAGACTATTGATGAGCGTCATAGACACAGGTATGAGTTTAATAACGCTTTCAAGAAAAAACTGACAGATGCCGGTCTTGTGATCTCCGGAGTTAACCCGGAAAGGGACTTGGTTGAAATTATTGAACTTAAAGATCATCCGTGGTTTGTGGGAGTTCAGTTTCATCCGGAACTTAAAAGCACCGTTTACCAACCTCATCCGCTTTTTGTATCACTGGTTGCCGCATCACTCGACCATGCAGAAAATAAAAAAATCGAAGAGAGCGCGGTAGCTGAAACGCCCGTCGAGTGATGGCAGAGTCTACCTATGCCGGCCGGATCAGAACAAGAGGCTGTGCAGTAGTCATTAAAGACGATAAAATCTTGCTTGTTCAGCAGCAAGTTCCCACACGTAAAACACCTGTTTGGCTGCCTCCCGGAGGAGAGGTTAAGCTTGGAGAAACAGCTAAAGATGCTGCTGCAAGGGAGGCATTTGAAGAAACCGGCATAAAGATTGAACCATCTCGTCTTATTGCCGTTCACGAATTTATAGAGCCGCCGTTTCACGCGGTTGAGCTTTATTTCTTATCTAAACTGACAGGGGGAACTCTGTTAACCGGAGTTGACCCGGAGCTGCAAGCTGATGATCAACAGATTTTAAAGTGTGAGTTTATTGATCTGGAGAGACTATCGGGAATGTCAATTTTCCCGCCTTTTGTACGGGAAATTAACTATGACTGGTTGAGTACGGAGTCTGTTGTTCAACATTTTATGAGTAGCAAATGACCTATTTTCATTAACTAAGCATAAAGTAATCAAAAAAATAGCTGTTCTATTCAAAATTTTATGCGCCAATTTAAATCCTGAACAGGGTAGCAAACAGCTGCCTTTTTTGTGTTTGTGATTTTTTTTCTTTTCCCCATCTGAACTCTTTTTGGTTATGATCATTTGTTATATTGTCGTTCTCAACAAAAAGAACCATTAAACCCGTTTATGAATCGAATACTACTTGGTTTTGTACTTCTCTCATTGATTCTCGCATCCTGTACTACTCAGCCGCAGGGCACACTTATCCATAACGTAAAAGGATACACTCTGCTCAATAATGAACTCCACACATTTGACGCGCTCGTGTTTGAAGGAGATGAAATTCTGACAACCGGCTCAGCCGAAGAACTTTCAAAACAGTATTCGGAATTTAACCAGGTCGACGGACAGGGCAACACGCTTTTGCCCGGATTGATTGATGCCCATGTTCATGTGATGGGCCTTGGCTTCCAGGAGCTGGATGTGGATGTGTCGGGAATTGAGTCGCTGGAGGGTACGCTGGAAAAAATTGGCGAGTATGCCCAGGCGAATCCGGATCTTGAGTGGATACGGGGGCGCGGATGGAACCAGGTGCTTTGGGAAGAGAACGAGTTCCCAACGGCTGCTGATCTCGATGAAGTCGTGGGCGACCGCCCGGTATGGCTCACCCGAGTTGATGGACATGCAGGTTGGGCAAACACCCGGGCCATGGACATTGCCAACATTAGCCGGGACACGCCTGACGTTCAGGGCGGCCGCATTATTCGCAACTCGCGTGGTGACGCCACCGGAATTTTTGTGGATGCCACGATGAATTACGTCTCCAGTAAGATTCCCGGACGAACCGAGGAGGAGGAAGAAACCGCATTTTCACTGGCACTCAATTCCATGGCTGAACATGGACTCACCTCAGTACATGATGCCCGTACCGGTCGCGAGACATGGGAAATGTATAAGAACTATGCAGACAGCGGAGATCTTAAAACACGAATTTACGCGATGATTGCCGGTACAGGGGAACAGTTCGATCAATTATCGAAAGACGGCCCCATCAACCAGTATGCGGATCATAAGCTGGCCCTTCGAAGCGTGAAAATTTCTGCGGATGGTGCACTGGGCAGCCGGGGTGCAGCAATGCTGGAAGAGTACAGCGATGATCCCGAAAACAAAGGACTGCTCTTTTTTGATCAAGAAGAACTAAACGGCATGCTGTTGAAAGGCGCAGAAAAGGGGTATCAAATGAATATTCATGCCATTGGTGATGCGGCTAACCGCCAAGTCCTCGATGGATTTGAATATGTAGAGCAGCAGCTTGGTGATCAGTCAGAGTTAAGGCACCGAGTTGAACACGCCCAGATTGTAGCTTTGGAAGATATTCCCAGGTTTGTTGATCTCGATCTCATCGCATCCATGCAGCCCACACACGCCACCAGCGATATGAATATGGCTGAAGATAGGGTAGGGTCCGAGCGAATTCAGGGAGCCTATGCCTGGCAAACATTTCTCGACCAGGGAACGGTGATAGCTGCCGGTTCTGATTTCCCGGTTGAGAATGTAAACCCATTTTATGGACTCTATTCAGCCGTGACACGAAAAGATCACGGAGGTATGCCACCCGGAGGTTGGTACAGTGAACAGGCGATGAGCAGAATTGAAGCGCTGAGGGCGTTTACCATTGATGCAGCCTATGCCGCTCACCAGGAAAACGTACTTGGTACACTTGAACCGGGAAAAAAAGCAGATTTTATAATTGTAGACAAAGATTTCTTCGAAGTGGATGCCTCAGAAATTTGGCAAACAGATGTACTACAAACCTGGATGGGCGGAGAAAAAGTATTTGACGGGGGGACAGATTAATGAAGATACGTCTTCATCAATTAAACCCTACAATCGGCGATTTGGAAGGAAATAGAAACCTGATTCTTTCCGCTCTCGACGGAGCTGAATCGAATGGAATAGATCTTCTTATTTTACCGGAAATGTGCGTGACCGGTTATCCGGTTCAGGATTTGCTTGAGCGTCCATCGTTCCGAAATGCCGTTTACTCGATAACTGATGAACTTATCTCTGGTACGACTAAAACGGCACTTCTGTTTGGAAGCCTCACGGCTAATGAGGAAGGCTCAGGCCGAAAAATGTACAACTCGGCTATTCTTGCCCGCGATGGTCAAGAAATTGGCCGGATTCATAAAACACTGCTTCCAACTTATGACGTGTTTGACGACCTCCGGTACTTTGAACCCAATACAGAGTTTGATTGCCTCACGCTTGATGGCGTAAAGCTTGGGGTTACTATATGCGAAGATATTTGGTACAACGAAAATGAGTTTCAGTACCATCATTACATGATAGACCCGGCTCATAAACTGGCAGATAAAGGAGCAGAGGTTATTATTAATATATCGGCCTCGCCGTTTACTAACACTAAGCATGAAAATCGCCTGCATATGCTTGGAAAACATGCCTCAGAACTCGAATTGCCCGTTCTCTATTGTAACCAGGTGGGCGCACATACGGAACTTGTGTTCGATGGAGGCTCTTTGGCCATGGGAGCAAACGGGAAGGCAATCGCACATACCCGGGCTTTTGAGGAATCATTCACCGATGTACATTTCAATCAGAAAGACAAATCCTTACAGGACTCATCCTCCAGGGGCTGGTATCCTGAATCGGAGAACGAACGTCATTTTTATGCCATAAAACGCGGGCTTAAAGATTACATGGAAAAGACCGGTGTGACTGATAAAGTAATTTTAGGGCTGAGTGGCGGTATTGATTCTGCTTTGGTGGCGGTACTTGCTGTCGAAACACTGGGTGCGGAAAATGTTCACGCCGTCACGATGAGTAGTGAATATTCAAGCGAAGGAAGCGTGGCGGATTCGGTAAAACTCGCCAATAATCTTGGGATGACCTTATCTCAAATTCCTATTGAAACTATTTATGATGAATTTAACGCAACATTAGACCCATTATTTAAAGACTTACCATTTGGTGTGGCCGAAGAGAATTTGCAGAGCCGAATTCGCGGGTCTTTATTAATGACGATATCCAATAAATTCAATGCTTTTTTGCTCGCTACAGGAAACAAATCAGAATATGCGGTAGGATACGCAACACTTTATGGGGATATGAATGGTGCTATTGCACCGATAGGAGATCTGTATAAAACTAAAGTATTTGAGCTTTCGGAGTGGCTGAATAAAGAGTACTACAAAAAAGAGATGATTCCCGAAGAAATACTGAAAAAGGCACCGAGTGCAGAATTGCGTCCCGATCAAAAAGATAGTGATACTCTTCCGGAATATGATATTTTGGACTCCATCCTATTTCAGTACATCGAACGTATGAAACCGCTGGAAGAAATAGCAGACAGTGGCATTGATATAGATACGGTACGATCGGTTGTTGCACTTGTTGATCGTCAGGAATTTAAAAGATTCCAGGCAGCGCCGATAATTAAATTGACTTCCAAGTCGTTCGGTACCGGAAGACGTAAACCATTGGTTCAAAACTGGACTTCAAATGAGATCAGAAATTCTGCGGATTAATCAAAAAGATATTTTGCGTTTTCCGTAGATTGTGTTGATCATATAATGTTATAAAAATCGACCACTAACCATCTATTAACCAATTTTTATGAAATCATTTAACCTGCTCTTATTGCTGTTTCTTATGGGCTCAGTGGCCAACGCACAACAGCAATCAGATTCGGACAATCAGCATATGGAAGTCCAGAAAAAGCTGATTCCATACACAAATCCTCTTTTGAATGTTGGTGATTCGCGTGTCGTGGAAGAACCAACTCGTGAATTGGGTCAGCTTGAAAAGGAAACAATGCGCAGGATATCGGATGTATACCGGATACATGTACTTGCGATTGACGCCCAAATACAAGACGATCTTGTTCAGGCAGAAATACATATAAATGATGCATTTGCGTCCATCCAGGCGCTCATGGATGATTTCCCTGAAATACAGAGCAACCAGCGGTTTGCTGCATTATACCGCAGCGTGATGGCAGAATATCGCGAGTTTTATGCCATATCTGAGCCGATAAATGATGTAGAGGGAGATATTTTTGAAATTCGTGATGAACTCTTTGCTGAAGAAGATGAATGGATTGCTGAAGGATTTAATTTGCCGGAAAATCTTTCGTTTAACAGAACCGAAGTTCCGCTTGTTCAAAATCAGCATGTCAGCCGACACCTCATGTACTACTCCATGAGACGCCCCGAAGTGATGGAGCGATGGCTCGAGCGTTCAGAATATTACTTTCCTATGATGCTCGAGATTTTTGAAGAAGAGGGCACTCCCAAAGAATTGATTCATTTGTCGATGATTGAAAGTGGTCTTGTTCCAACGGCTCGAAGCTGGGCGTCTGCTGTAGGTTTATGGCAGTTTATCCGCGCAACGGGTGCTGTATATGGTCTGGAAGTTAATTGGTGGGTGGATGAGCGCCGCGATCCGGTTAAATCAACCCGTGCAGCCGCTCGTCATTTGAATGATCTATATGAGATTTGGGGAGATTGGCATCTCGCCCTTGCCGGGTATAACATTAGCCCAAGAGGATTAAAACGGGCCATCAGGTCGGCCGGTAACGTTGAAGATTACTGGGTGGCTTTTCCCTATCTGCCACGAGAAACCCGTGGTTATGTACCCGGCTTTATTGCTGCAACGATGGTTGCCAGTAATCCTGAAGAATTTGGATTTCAAAGAAACTATGGCGGGGAACGCTATCAATATGACGTGGCTAATGTTGATGGGCTGATGCCGCTCGATAAACTTGCTGAAGCAGCCGGTATCACAACAAACAAGCTCAAAGAATTTAATCCTGAATTATTGCGATGGGCCACACCTCCCGGCGACTCATACCCGCTTAAGCTGCCACAAGGAACGAAAGATCAATTTCTGCTGGCCTACCAGGATATTCCAAAAGACGAACGTGCCAGCGAAATTGCCATGCATACCGTAAGCAGCGGTGAAACACTTGGGTTTATCGCCCGTCGGTACGGAACGTCGGTTCGATCGCTTTACGAGACCAATGAAGGCTTGAGTAACATAATTCATCCCGGTCAGAGACTTGTCATCCCGATTGCACCAGGTTCATCCGGGCAGCTTTCCGCCAGTCAGCCTTCAAACCAGCAGCGCAGCAGCAGCTCCTCAAGATCTTCGAGCAGGAGCCAGGTTCAGGCTCCATCAAACACTACGCCAGTGTCCTATACTGTGAAAAGTGGTGATACCGTCGGGCATATTGCCGAATGGTACGACGTTAGGGCATGGCAGCTTCGTGCCTGGAATGGCATTTCCAACACTATTCGTGTGGGACAGCGGCTGACCGTTCATGTGCCCAACAGCCGTTCGAGCTACTACGAGCAAGTTGAAGATCTTTCCTACTCTAAAAAGCAGGAGCTTGAGCGTCAGCAGCGGTCAGGAGAAAATATCTTTGCCGGCCAACTGGCTGACAATTCATCCTCCGGTGGAACAATTTCTTACACCGTGAGGAGAAATGAAACTTTGGGCGGGATTGCTCGCCGGCACAGTGTTTCCGTTGCCGCTATTCAAAGGGCTAATAACCTAAGTGGTACAACAATTTATGCAGGTCAAACTTTAACAATCCCTGCTGACTAAATAAGCATTTATATGCTCCCAATTTCCAAGCGGTATACTACTATAATCCTGCTGATATTACTGTTAGCAGGATCTTTAGCGTTCACACAGGCAAACGACCTTTTTTTCCAGATAAAAAAACAGCTCACCATATTTAGTGATGCTTACAAAGAGGTAGCCACGCTCTATGTGGAAGATGTAAGCCCGGAACGGCTGATGACAACAGGCTTGAACGCCATGTTAAAAGAGCTTGATCCTTACACGGTGTTTATCCCAGAGGGAGAGCAGCAGCAAATGGAAATCATCTCAACAGGCTCTTATGGCGGGGTGGGCATCGATGCCGGGTACCGTGGTGATGACATCGTTGTTATTGCTCCCCTGGAAGGTTATCCCGCAGATCGTGCAGGAATTCGACCGGGAGATATTATACTAAGAATCAATGATGTTCTTGTCGCCGGTATATCACCGGAAGAAGTTCAGCAACTCACGATTGGTGATCCCGGGACCGAGATTACCTTAACAATCAGGCGAGCCGGCATGGATGAGCTTCTTGAGTTCAAATTGGAACGTGAACAGATCGTCGTAAAGAATATTGAATATGCCGGCCGTTTGGAGAGCAATCAGAATGTTGGCTACATCAAGCTTACTCGTTTTGGACAGCGCTCAGCTGAGGAAATCAGAGAAAAGCTACTTGAATTTGAATCAAACGGCGTCAACAGCCTGATATTAGACCTTAGAAATAATCCGGGGGGGTTGCTGAATGAAGCCGTTGAGATTGTGGATAAGTTCATTGAACCGGGAGTAACGGTTGTAGAAACTAAGGGACGTATTGAAAATGAAAACAGCACCTTTGTGTCTGATGAACCTCCGGTATTTGAAGACTTACCGATTATTGTTCTGATGAATGAAGGAAGCGCGAGTGCGTCGGAGGTTGTGGCGGGAGCATTTCAGGATCTTGACAGGGCAGTGATTCTGGGCGAAACCAGTTTCGGTAAAGGGCTGGTTCAAACGGTTAGGCCGTTGTCTTACAATACGTCACTGAAAATCACTATCTCCCAGTATTTCACTCCCAGCGGACGCAGCATTCAGTCTGTTGACTATACGGGTGGAAACGGGTCTGACGGACGGCAAATCCCCGACTCTCTGCGCCGGGCGTTTACCACAAAAAATGGCCGAACGGTTTATGACGGATTTGGCATTGAGCCGGATGTGAAAGTGTCTGAAGATAAGCTTACCCGGCTTCAGCTTGCATTGCTTCAAAACAATAACTTTTTCTTCTTCGTGGCTGATTATATCGCGCGAAATGGTAACGAAAGACCGGAGAATATGTATGAGCGGTTTTTGACTTATCTTGAAGTTGAAAATTTTGACTATGAAACACCGGCAGAAAGAAACATCAAACAGTTGATGGCGAATGGTGATATTTTCTACAATGAGCAACAATCGAATGAGTTGCTTAGTCAGCTTCAGGAATCGGTTAACCGGAAAAAAGAGCAGCTTCTTGAAGAGAATAAGGGTTTCATCGAAAAAAAATTGCGGGAAGAATGGGTAACGCAAAGCGGAACAACTGATGAAAAAGTGCAATATAATTTACAACAGGATGTAATGATCCAGGAAGCGATTCAGCTTTTTGGAAACCGCAATAGTTATGATGTAATTTTAAAACCATAGTTTTGGGCAAAGCAGATCTTCACATACATACAAATGCTTCCGATGGGGACTGTACGCCCCGGGAAATACTGGAGAAAGCTATTGAGAAGGGACTTAAAACTATTTCCATTACAGACCACGACACAATCAAAGGGTATAAAAAAGCCAGAGCCCTGGATTTAAGCAATCAACTGGAGCTTCTTCCGGGCGTAGAAATGTCTGTGAAATGGGGAGATAAAGAAGTTCATCTGCTTGCCTACTGTTTTGATCCGGATAACGAAGATGTGAATATTCTGCTGCTTCAGCAGAGTAGTGCAAGACGCCGGCGCATGGCAAAAATCGTTAAAGCCTTGCAGAAGCAGGGGATCGATATTGACATGGATGAAGTGAAAGCCGAAGCAGGTTTCAGTAATATTGGAAGACCTCATGCCGCATCCGTTTTGATAAACAAAGGAGTTGTATCGTCATTTAATGAAGCGTTTATCCGGTATTTGTCATCCGAAAAGCTTGATCACATCAACGCAGAGTACTGTACGATTTCTGAGGCTGTTCAAGTCATGAAAAAGGCAGGAGGAGTGCTATCTCTGGCACACCCCGGGCCATTGTATTCATCAGGTGAAATTGAGCAAATGATTGATCTTGGAGTTGACGGGCTGGAGTGTATTCATCCGAGTCATCCATATCCGGTTCAGAAAAAATTTACAAAACTGGCTGAGAAACGGAATTTAACGATCACCGGTGGAAGCGACTTTCACCGACCGTCTAAATCAGGGTATGAGCCCTATTTTGGAATTGTTACCTTAGGTGAGCAGTATGTGGAGTCACTAAAGCGAACGTCGACACAGCGAAAAAACACTTAATACCGATGGGATTTACAAATGAATTGGGAAAGTAAAAGGATAGCAGTTGTTGCAGCAAAATGGAATTCGTTTGTCACGGATCCTATGCTTGAAGGGGCACAGGCAGCACTTAAAGGAAAAGGAATTACAGACGATCATATTTATACTTTCAGATGCCCCGGCTCCTACGAACTGCCTCTTGCCTGTAAAATGTGTATCGATAAGCTCAATGTTGATGGTGTTGTTGCAATAGGAGCGGTCATTCAGGGCGGTACTCCGCACTTTCACTATGTGTGCGATGCGGTTAACAAAGGAATATCGGAACTGAATATACGATATGACACACCGGTCTCGTTTGGTGTGTTAACGACTGATACTGTAGAACAAGCTATGGAAAGAGCCTCAATAGATAAAGGGAACAAAGGGGCTGAAGCAGCTCTGGCCGTTTGTGATATGATTGAACTCGAGAATTCAATCACACAAACAGAGTAATAATTCCTTCTTGATTAAGGTTTAGATTAACTCTAATATATATGGCTGTAAACAATCACAACGGATTTCTTTGAAACCATTTACGCTTACAAATAACGAACAGACTGATGCAGACGTAAAACTGCAGAAAGAGATAAGTGAATCGGGGAAAATACCCGGTCACATCGCTATAATCATGGATGGTAACGGACGCTGGGCTCAAACAAAAGGCAACGTTAGAATTTTTGGTCATAAAGCCGGTGTCGAATCAGTTCGTGATATTACAGAGTCTTGTGCACAACTTGGCGTGAAACATCTCACGCTCTACGCTTTTTCCACTGAAAACTGGAACAGGCCCGCAATAGAAGTGAATGGCTTGATGAAGATACTGGTGAACAGTTTAAAAAATGAAGCCGAGCGCCTGAACAGGAACAATATTAAATTTGTAACCATCGGGCAAATTGAGCGGCTTCCTGAAAAATGCCAAAAACAGATTAGCGAAGTAACTGAACTCACAAAAAATAACGACAGCCTGCAGCTCTGTCTCGCATTAAGTTACTCTGGACGATGGGATATTACAGAAGCAGTTAAGAAACTCTCGAAACGAGTACAAGCCGGTGAGTTGAATCCTGAAGAAATTAACGACCAGTTAATTGGCGCACATTTGTCAACTGCAGAGGTACCTGATCCCGATCTGATTATTCGCACAAGCGGTGAATTTCGAATCAGCAATTTTCTTCTGTGGCAGCTGGCCTATTCAGAACTTTATATAACTGAAACTTTCTGGCCGGATTTCAGGAGAGATGAGCTTTACGAGGCAATAAAATCGTACCAAGAACGTGACCGTAGATACGGTGGAGTTAAGAATGGATATTCCAAATCCGTCTCTTCATCAGTTTTCAATAAAATCATTTCATAAAAAAAGCTGAAAAGGTTCTCTCAAAAGGTGGCAAAAATTAAGCATCTCTTTTATTGTTTTGTAATCATAACTACTTCAATCGGGTTTATAAATCATGCATCGGCACAGGATAGTACCGGCATTGAGATCCAGAATCCCGAAAATATTATTCCTCAGCAATACGAAATCCGCGAGGTTACCGTCACGGGCCTCGTTACCGGGAGGGAAAGCTATCTTATCAGCAGCAGCGGATTGCGTGTGGGAGAAACCATTACCATTCCCGGTGATGACATCTCAAATGCCATTAAGCAGATCTACAGGACAAATCTCTTCTCAGATGTTCAGATTTTGTACGAACGATTTCCGGGCAGCCTCGTTGATATAGAAATTGCAGTTGAGGAGCAGCCTCGTCTTCAGCGGTATGAAATTGAAGGCGTGAAGCGATCTCAGCGCCGTGACCTGAATGAACGGCTTAACTTGATTTCCGGCCTCGCTGTCACAGAAGCAGTGAAATCCCAGGCATTGAACACCATTGAACGATACTTTTCGGAAGAAGGGTATTGGAACACTTCTATCGATGTTATTGAGGAACCCAGCGAATCAAACCCTGACCGGGTAAATCTTATTTTTGACGTGTTTCGGGGCGACAGGATTAAAGTTCGGGAAATAAATTTTGAAGGGAATAATGAATTTTCTGATCGTAAACTTCGAAAAAGCTTCGATAGTATTAAACAAGATCGCTGGTGGAGAATATTTACCCGTCATGTTTACACCGAGGAAGCGTACACTGAAGGAATTGAAAATTTAAAACTGTTTTACAGGGAAAACGGCTACAGAGATATTCGAATCCTGGAGGATTCAATTTATGTAGATGCATGGCGTCATGGGCGCGATGGTGTTTATTTCAACATTGATATTGATCCGGGCCCGCAGTACAAGGTTAGAAATATTACGTGGGAAGGAAATACGGTATATACTGATGAACAACTCACTCAAACACTTGGATTTGAGAAAGGTGATGTATTTAATGAATCCAAGTTTCAGCAAAATTTGGAAATCAATCAGTCTGAATCGGACGTAACAAGTTTATATCAAAATATTGGGTACCTGTTTTTCCAGATAATGGAAAATATAGAAATAGTAGGTGAGGATTCACTTGACCTGCATTTTGAAATTATTGAAGACGAGATTGCGACAATTCGCGAAGTATCATTTACAGGAAATACCAAAACACATGATGATGTTGTTCGCCGGACTCTTCGTACGGTTCCAGGTAATACATATAGCCGCTCTGCAATAATCCGGACAATTCGTGAACTCGGCCAGCTTGGCTATTTTACCCCCGAAGGCATCACACCTGATCTTCGGCCAAACCGGCAGGAGCGTACAGTAGATATTGAATACGGCCTTGATGAAACACAGGGGTCAGATAACTTTGAGTTTTCCGGTGGTTTTGGCGGGCGACAGATTGGAATTATTCTGGCGGCCCGGGTTAACTTCAATAACTTCTCTTTTCAGCGGATGTTTGAGCCCGGCGGCTGGAATCCTATTCCGTCCGGCGATGGCCAGAAACTGTCACTTGGAATCCAGGTAACAGGAAGCGGATTCCAGAGCTATAACTTTAGCTTCACGGAACCGTGGTTACGCGGCCGGCCAACCTCACTTGGTGTTTCACTCTCTTATGATTTATTGAATTACAGCAACAGGGGCAGATCATTCTTTAACACACAAAGAAGTGGTGTCAACGAGAGGAACGAACTCTTTTCAGCGAGTGTAAGTCTGGGTCGCCGACTCGATTGGCCGGATGATTTCTTTCAGCAGCGAACTGTTCTTACGTTTAATCACTATAATGTTGATGGAATCAACCAGTTTTTTGATGACGGTAAAGCAGATTTATTAACACTGCGCCAGGTTATCGAGCGGAATTCCACTGACAGTCCAATTTCACCATCTACGGGATCGAAGTTTAGCATATCTGCTGAAGTAGCGCTGCCTGTTCCGGGTTTCTCTCAGTTCTATAAACTGAAAACCGGGTATCAGCATCACGCAACTATTGTAGATAAGCTCGTGCTTTCGTCTACTGTTGATTACGGATACATGGGTTACTTTAGTGATAATAACAGAAGTAATTTTCAGAGATTCTTCCTCGGCGGTACTGAATTGCAGCAGCGTCAGAATTTCACGAATGACAATATTAATATGAGAGGCTTTCCCGGTGGCCGGGGCGGTGTTATATCACCTGTAAACGAACAGCGAAATCTCATTGGTGGCCGTGTATTCAGTAAGTATTCATTAGAACTACGATATCCGGCTGTACAATCTGAACAGTTACAGCTCATTCCATACGCGTTTGTTGATGCAGGGAACACATATAGCGAACTTGAAAACTTCGATCCGTTTGAACTGAAACGTGCTGCTGGTTTTGGAGCCCGGATATTCCTTCCTATTCTCGGACTGGTTGACATTAGTTATGGCTACCGATTAGATGGTACAAGTCCAAGCCTTCAGAATTCAACAGGTCTGAGCCCGGGCGAGTGGGAATTTCTCTTCAATATTGGTGCACCATTTTAGAAAATGAAACGTTTAATATCCGGCATATTTATTCTTTTAGCTCTTAGTGAAACAGCAGCTTTTGCGCAGGAGCAAAAAACAGGTTTCATTGATTCAGAAATTATCATGCAGAACATGCCGGAATATTCAGGGATTGAACAGCGATTGAATTTACTGAGCGAAGGATGGCGGGATGAAATTCAGGAACTGGAGGAACGAATAGCTGAGCTGGAAGAAGAATTTGAGGCTCGTGAAATATTGTTCACTGAGGAAGTCCGCCAGCAGCGCTTAAATGAGATTCAAAATCTCAGACAGCAGCGCGATCAGCTTGTTGAAGACAAGTTCGGACCAGATGGCGAATATTTTACCACTCAGGAAGAACTCCTTGAACCGATTCAACGACAAATATTTGAAGCGATCGATGTGGTTGCCCGGCGACAGAATTTTGATTTTGTTTTCGACAGGTCACAACAAACCCGTTTTCTTTTTGTCCGTGAAGAATGGAACATGACAGAGGATGTGATGTTAGAGATGGGTATGGATCCGTCAACGGTAAGAAATTGAAAATAAAAAGCCGTACATTCGGCTCCTAAAATTTAACTACGTAAATATATGAAGAAACTACAGCTAATACTTTTCGCTCTTTTATTCCCGGTTGTTGCCCAGGCACAACTCAGTGTTGGGGTGATGAGCCCGGATCAGGTTTTGGATGCCCTGCCTGAAACCGCACAAATCGAAAGCCAACTACAGGAATATGTTCAGCAGCGCGAACAGGAATTTCAAACTCGCTACCAATCCTGGATTGAAGACCTTACGGCCTATTCTGAAGCCGCTGAAGCCGGTGAGTACACCGAGCAGCAGCAACAGGAAGAAGAAGCCCGGCTGGCTGAACGAGAAGAAGAATTGACAAGTTTCCAGACACGCATACAAAATCAGATTAGGCAGCGTCAAAATGAACTCTTTACGCCTTTACTTGGCAGGGTAGAACAGGCGATGGAAACTGTTTCGGAAGAAATGGGCCTAAGTTATGTACTCAATAAACAATCAGGTACCGGCGACCCTATTGTTTACTATGTATCAGATCGCGGCGTGGATATTACAGAACGAGTTATTCAAAATCTTACACAAAACTAATACAGAAGATTTCGCATTATGAAAACAGCTAAAATATTTTTACTCACAACCTTAGTCGCTATCACCGGATTCATGTTTGCACCTGCTGCACAGGCACAAACAGAAGATATGAAAATCGGCTTTGTTGACCCTCGGGCTGTTCTTGAGCGCATGCCTGAAATGAGGGCCGTACAGCAGAGACTGCAAAATTTTGCAGAGCGCAAGCAACAGGAGCTAAGCCAAAAAGAAACAGAACTACAGACGGAAATCGAACTCTATCAGCAAAAGGTAGGAGTTATTTCTGAAAGTGCGAGGCAATCGGAAGAAGAGCGATTAAGTCAGTTAGACACTGAATTTCGTCAGCTTCAAAGCGAAGTGGAACGTGAATTTCAGCAGCAGCGAGCTCAGCTGATGTCTCCACTCTTAAATCAAATTCAGCAGTCGATCAATACGGTTGCCGAGACAAAGAGCCTGGACTATGTTCTAAACACAACAACGTCAAACGGCGATGTGATCATTTTGTACGTGTCTGAAGAAATTCAAAATGAGTTTGACATCACAGATGCTGTTATGCAAGATCTGGGTATCTAACCGGCCAATTCAATATTTATAATCTTACAAGGTATGAAAGGCGTCTCAATCGGGACGCCTTTTTTTATGTCACGTTTTTCCGCCGGTTACGAATATAATCCTCAAAAATATAGCCGCCGAGTTCATTTAATGAGGAGTAATAGGCGCGGCCTTTGTTAGCTTCGGTGAGTTCACGTACGAAATTTTGCAGATAGGGATCTCGCGCAATCATAAAGGTTGTGATATCAATCTGCTTTCTGCGGCAGATGACAGCCTCATCGAGTACACGATTGATGATCTTTCGGTCGAGCCCAAAACTGTTTTTGTAAAGCCTCCCATTCTCAAACATACATGACGGCTTACCGTCGGTAATCATGAAAATCTGCTTATTGGAAAACTTCTTACGCTGCAGGATACTCCGGGCTACTTCCAGTCCGTGCTGTGTGTTGGTGTGATAAGGCCCGACTTTCAAATAAGGAAGATCTTTAACCTCAATTTTCCAGGCTTCATTACCAAATGCGACGATGTCAAACGAATCATTTGAGAAATTCCGCATAATCATTTCCGACAGCGCCATCGCAACTTTTTTGGCCGGCGTGATGCGATCCTCTCCGTACAAAATCATCGAATGGCTAAGGTCAACCAGCAATACGGTAGATGCCGAGGTATAGTGATCGGTATCGTGCACTTCGAGATCTGTCTCCCGAAGCTGGAACTTGTCAAGTGAACTGTGCTGCAGCATGTTCATAAGCGTTCCTGTGCTGTCAATATGGCCGATATCGTCCCCCGGTGCCCATTTACGGGTCTCAGGTTGCCTTTCAAGGCCGCGGCCGGTATAGGGCGTTTTATGCTGGCCTTTGCCCCCTTTTTTAAGCTGGCGGAATATTTCATGCAGTGACTTTTCCCTAATGCTCCTGTCAGTTTTTGATGTAGGAACCATTACAGATTGATCTTCATCAAACCGGATATATCCGCGGTTTTGAAGTTCATCAATGAAATCACCCACGCCGAAACCGTCGTCAAACTGATCGGTTATGTTATACTCTTTATCAATGTCGTTCAGCCATCTCAGTGCCTGTGAGACATCACCACCGGATATTGTCAAAAGCTCCTGGAACAGGTCCCAGAGAGTATCAAAAGGTGATTTACCATCCGTTCTGCCAAACCGTTCATTCCACTGTTGATAAAGAAACCGCATCTAAATTACCTCTGTTTTATTAGATTTATAGTGGTAACTGATCTGTGGATAAAATCATTGCATCATGTTCCCAAAAAACGCTACGTTTAGCTGTCTGTAATTTAAATGAAAATCTCCAGTTTGTGGAATTAGATCGGTATACATTTGAAAAACAGCTCTGGAGTGAGGGCTACACGCGCGCGATGGGGCTCGATGAAGTGGGGCGCGGCTGTCTCTGTGGGCCTGTAGTGGCGGCGGGTGTAATTTTAGATCCAGACACTTCAGAAAATCTCGGGTTGAAGGACAGTAAAACAATCAAGAAGGCTGACAGGGAAGATCTATCGGCCCAAATAAAAAGCGAAGCACTTTACTGGACGATTAAATCATGCTCTCCCACAGAAATTGATAAAATGAATATTCTTCAGGCGTCTCTGAAAGCAATGCAAAAATGTACTGAAAGCCGCGGGGCAACGCCGGATTATCTGCTTATTGACGGGAATAAATCACCGGCCACAATGCTACCTCTTACGTGCCTGGTAAAAGGTGATAACCGCTCTGCGTCGATTGCGGCTGCTTCGATCCTGGCGAAAGTGTACAGGGATGACCTGATGGTTAAGCTTCATGAAAAATATCCATATTACGGCTGGAACAGCAATGTGGGCTACCCAACACAAGAACACTTCGCCGGACTTGAAACATATGGTTATACAATGCACCACCGCAAGAGCTTTAAACTAAGAACGGAGAAAAGTTTTTGAAGAGTGATTCATTCTTTGACACTTAAAATTAAAATGAGAGTTTTGTATTGCGACTCCGTTGGGTTAAAGATTTGTGGGTCTACCATAAAGTTTGTGGGTACATGTTATAATCCTATGCACAGTATTATTAAACCAAATGTGTGATTCAAAACGTTAAACCAGTAATTTGATAGAACAAAACATGTTACTTTTGCAGATTCTTCACAAAACGGAAACCCTCCGTTTTATTCAGAATGACAATGATTCGGCTGTGGTGTCGGGCGGCGTGATTATAAAGCGATATTAAAAACGACTGATGAGCCCACGCCGCCCACGTGCTCACCAAAGAGCGTGTCATCCTGATCGAGCCATTTTCGTTGATGGCGAAGAGAAGGATCTGCAAAAGCAATGGCCTATAATTTTGGAAAATGTTGAACATGGGCTAAGAGATTATTCACATATTTTGTCATCAACCTACTAACATTCCGGTAGAACCAATTTTTTTTATCGGACCAATTATAATGGATTGAAAACGGGTTTCTGCATTGCAGAAGCCGACAGATTCATTATATTTTTATTCTTATATCTAATTAATCGATTTAAACACTCTTTCAGATGACAAAAGAACAGAAAATTCCTCGATTTCACCTTGCTTTCCCGGTTAAAGAGCTCCAGCAAACCTTAATATTCTACAGAGATGTACTTGGATGTGATACCGGGCGCAGTTCGGAAAAGTGGATCGACTTTAATTTCTTTGGTCACCAGGTTGTTGCTCATTTGAGCCCTGAGGATGCTGGTAAATCTGCTTCAAATGAAGTAGATGGTCATGAAGTGCCGGCCAAGCATTTTGGCGTGATACTGGAGTGGGATGAGTGGCACGAATTGGTTGACCGCCTGATTGAACATAACCTGGAGTTTGTGATTGATCCGTACATACGGTTCAAGGGTGAGCCGGGTGAGCAGGCAACAATGTTTTTTCTGGACCCAAGCGGAAATGCACTTGAGTTCAAAGCATTCAGGGATGAAAGCCAGATTTTTGCAGTTTGACTCGTGAGTGGTTTAATCATAAACACATATGATCATACCCCATTGCCAGTTCGAGAGGCTGTGAAAATATTCAGTGTTCGATATTTGTCAGGACCTGATAGCGTGCGAAGATCCTGTCAGCGTCCGGTATTTAAAATCGAATTTACCTCACATCTGGCTCTCATAAGCTGATAAACTTAATTGTTAATCCTACTATCTCCGCTATCTTCTTCGCGTTCCTTAATATACTGAACGTAGCGGGGCGGGAGTTCAAAAAACGGATCGCGGGGTATCTCTGGTAGGCGAGGTGTTTGA
The DNA here is from genome assembly GCF_038150125.1 of Rhodohalobacter sp. 8-1. Lineage (NCBI taxonomy): Bacteria > Pseudomonadati > Balneolota > Balneolia > Balneolales > Balneolaceae > Rhodohalobacter > Rhodohalobacter sp. 8-1. The sequence continues at coordinate 157,540 of NZ_JBBVMF010000007.1, forward strand.
ATCCTGGGCCGTTTCGGCTTCAGGTCGGGATTCCACTGAAAATTGTCGAGTGTTCGATCTGCGCCGCCCTCATTTTCCGGGATATAAGTCCCGTCAATATTAGTTATGGCTTTGAAGTAATCAAACTCACCATTTTCAAACAACATGGTTGATGAGCCGGCTGCCATCATCTCCATTAAACCGTCGGGCTCTCCGGCATCATTTTTTTGGTGGAAAATTATTTCTGAGTTCTCGAACACCACAAGACTGTCAAGGTCGCCGGCGTCAAAATATGCGTGAAGTGTATCACCGGTCATCTGGTTCAGGCGTCCCGTTGCCGTATCTTCCTGGACGGCAATGGGGCGGGGATGGGATTTTAGAAACCGTATGTCGCTATCATCAAGAGTTGCTTCTATGTACGGGCCTGTCAGCTGGATATTTTTCTGCCAGACGATAGGGTTGCCTTTAAGTGTAAACAGCTCCTTGGCATCGTCATAATTGACGGTATCAGCAATTGCCGAAAACTCAGGTGACCATACCCGAACCTGCTGGTAAGCATCCATTAGCGAGCTGCTGTCGGTTTCCTGAAGCTCGATTTTTTTTGCCAGAAGGTGGGTTGTATCTGTTTCAGATTCATTGACCTCCATCAGCCAGGCGTCATTTCCCGTCAGTAAGCGATAGCCGGTAGAATCGGCGTAAAGATAGTTGCCCGAAAAGGTCACCTTCTGATCAAAATCATCTGCATAAACGCGGCTATGCAGCTCATAAAGATCTTTTGATCGATTCATAAATAATGAATCAGCTTCCAGGTATTGAGTGGTATCTGAGAGCTGCACATTTCCCCTGAAAATTGCGCTGTCGGCATCCTGGTAGTAAATACCTGATTCGGCCAGCAGCGCACCTGTCTCGTCCTCAAAACGAACCGGTGACTGAAAAACAGCGAGATCAAGTGGTGTAGACACATCAACCATTTCACTGAAAACCGTGTTTGTGGCAGACTCTATGATAACCCGGCCCCTGAACTGGCTGAAATCGATAAGGGTATTATAAAAAAGAGTGTCTGCCCAGATAGTTTCATCCTCGGTCTCAATTTGAATATTAAACGCGTGAATCCTGTTTCTGTCGATAAACTGATAGGCACTGTCCGCGAGCATGGTCATCTCCTCGGTTCTCAGAACCACACTTCCAAGCAGCTTACGGACATTTTCACCGTCAATGATGACACCTTCTGCCCGTTCTGCATTTTCGATAAACACATTACTTTGAGCGGCTGAATGTTTGGGATTAGTAAACATGCATGCGAGCATCAAAAACAGTAAAAAGAATAATTTTGATTGCATTACAGCTTTATTCAACAAGCAGGCGCCCCCTTGGTTCTTCAATAGTAAACGTTGCAAGATTGGTAGGTCCGCTGAATCCACGACCTGACAGGCTGTCCTTCGGTGTAATGATGATAACGAAATGGTCTGATGTAATCTGATCGGTTGCATCTGACCATTTCAGGAAATCGGAGTAAAGACGGTTATCCGACTGGGTGTGTACCCTCACGGAGTCGAAAAGCTCAAATTCACTTCTGGAATCGTAATAGATTGCTCGTTTGCTCCAGGCTTCAGTCTCAATTGCTCCTGTGGAATCGAAGAGCTGTACGTACACGGGACCATCAATATGAGTCTCCTTCCGCTCCGGCATCTGGTAACTGATAGCATACGACCCCTCAATTAGCACGCGTGACCGGCCGTTATTCATTAGCATCATCTCTACGTCCCAGCTCTCGGTTGTAGTGGTGAGCGAATCATTCAGATATGATTGGACCTGCTGAGCATCGTATTCGGAAAGTTCCGAACAGCTCGATAAAAGAAGAACTGCTATAAACAAAACAGGAAAAACACTACGTAGTACCAAAGTAGCGATCCCCCGCGTCTCCGAGGCCGGGGACGATAAAGGCGTCATCGTTAAGTTTCTCGTCCACCGCTGCCGTAATAATTGAAACATCGGGATATTTTTCTGTGATTCTTTTCAGTCCTTCAGGTGCACTTATCAGGGATGTGAACCGTATGTTTTTAGCTCCCTGTTTTTGAAGATAGCCAATGGCATCATCCGCACTTCCGCCGGTGGCAAGCATCGGGTCAACCACAAGAACTAGTCCGCCTGATACTTCGTCCGGCAGGTTTGAATAGTAATCAACGGGCTCATGTGTTTTTTCGTCTCTATACATTCCAAGATGCCCGATTTTAGCATCAGGTATGAAATTCATGATGGCATCAACAAGAGTGAGTCCGGCTCTCAGAATAGGAACCACGATAATTTCTGTGTTGATGTGATAGCCGCTCGTTGCTTCAATTGGTGTATGAATGGTGGTTCTTCTGAGCGGCAGATCTTTCAGAGACTCATAAGCCAGAATTGTGGCAATTCGGCTCATAGCCGATCTGAATCCAATAATATCGGTTGTTTCATCCCGAAGTATCGAAAGATCTCTGGCAACAACCGGATGATCAAGAATCGTTACGTTTTGATGTACGTTCATAATCAAATATCTAAGCTTAGCAGATCAGTATTAAATGTCTGTATTATCGAAATATTTCCGTGTGATTTTTACGACCACGCCGGAGAGTGCAAACAGTGCAATAATGTTAAAAAACGCCATCAGACCGAGCATCACATCTCCGAAAGCCCATACGGTAGTCAGGGCTGTGATAGCTCCTAAAAAGTGCATTCCAACAAACGTGAGCCGGTACCAGAAGATAGACTTAAAGCCAAACAGGTACTGTGCGGCACGATCGCCATAATAACTCCAGCTGATGGATGTAGACACTGCAAAAAGAAGCACTGCAATAGTAACGATTAAACCGCCGCCGCCGGTCAGTGGTGAAAGACCGATCTCGAATGCACGTGACGTAAGCGGTGCACCATTTTCAACAACACCGCCGTAAAGTGCTTCAAGCTGCACATCATTGTCTTGGTAAATCACCGGGTTGTTGTCTACGCCTTCAATGCGTCCGTTGAAAAGAACACTTTCTTCGGTATCTGTAAACATGGTATCGACGGACACATTGTATCGAAGCATATCGCCATTTACAGGCATCCCATCCTCAAAATAGAGTATTGAAGGGTCTTCGCCTTCATTAACAACATATGATACAGGATCTTCGGTAGGAAATACCGTTGCTGAGTGATACATATCCCATGCGCCTGTTGCCACAATAACAAGACCTGTAATCGTACAAACAATCAAAGTATCGATGAACGGCTCGAGGAGTGCAACCACGCCCTCACGTACCGGCTGATCTGTTTTAGCTGCGGAGTGAGCAATAGGAGCTGAGCCCTGGCCCGCTTCGTTAGAAAACAGACCCCGCTGAACACCGTAACTTAGTGTAAATATAAAAGCTCCCGATCCAACGCCAAGCAGTCCGGCTTGCGGATTAAATGCGCTTGTTACGATTTGTACGAAGGATGGGATAACTGCATCGTAGTTTATAATCAATATGATGAGACCGCCAAGAACATAAAGTGTTGCCATAAAGGGAACAAGGCGGGAGGTAACATAACCAATACGCTTAATACCGCCTAAAATAACAGCGCCGACGAGACCTGCCGTTATGAGACCGGTAAGGGCTTTAGGAATTTGAAAGTCGGTGAGCATTACATCGGCAACTGTGTTTGCCTGCACGGCATTTCCGGTAAGAAATGCGCAGATGGCTGCCGCCGTGGAGAAGGCGATTGCGAGCCATTTCCAGTTGGGCCCGAGCCCTTTTTCGATGTAGTACATGGGGCCGCCGGATACCGAACCGTCCTCATTTGTGATACGGTACTCCTGCGCAAGTGTCACCTCAGTAAACTTAATGGCCATTCCTAAAACCGCGGTAATCCACATCCAGAACAGGGCGCCCGGTCCTCCAAAGTGAATAGCTAACGCAACACCGGCAATATTTCCGATACCGACCGTTGCTGATAATGCAGTACTGAGAGCCTGGAAGTGGTTGATGTCGCCCTCATCGTTGGGATCATCATAATGGCCGCTAACAACTTTCAGACCATGCGAAAAACGGGTGATTTGTATAAAGCCGAGCCTGATAGTGATGAAAATACCGAAGGAAAGGAGTACAACAACCATAAATGGCAGTGACTCCGGCGTGTTCCAAATCAAATCTAAAAGTTCATTAATGATCCATTCGAATGTTTCCATCTATAAAATAATGTGGTTGGGATTTCCTCAGCCTCGAATGTATAAATAAATAAAGTCAGTTTTTAATAAAAATTAGGGATTAATGAACGATTTGGGTTTGAAATTTCTTAAAGCACAAAACAACGAGACCCAGCTTAAATTGCCTGCTCTCACACAGCTACCAGTAACGAAATTTAAAAAAACAATTATTTTGATATGACTAAAGCAGACATGGTTGATGTAATATCGTCATCTACAGGATTAACAAAGGTGGAAACAGAAGCAGTTGTCAATGGCTTTATGGATACGGTTATCGACGCAATGAAGCGTGGAGAAACTATTGAGTTGCGTGGCTTTGGCAGCTTTAAAGTTGTAAAACGTGCCCAAAGAGTAGCCCGCAATCCGAAAACCAATGAGGAAGTTATTGTTCCGGAACAATACGTTCCGACACTTAAAATTTCAAAAGATTTCAAAAGTCAGGTTAATAATTCAAATCCTTGATTATTAGAATTATTTGGGCACGTCTAGCCGAATAGTTTCTCTCCCCATCGGTACTTTATCCTGCAATCAGAACCTCGTATCTTCCCTATTAAATTTTAAGCAGCGGGAAGAGTTGAGTATGATTTTTAAAAAGCTTTGTAAAGATGAAATCTGCTACAATGGTTTAAATTGAGCAGAATGAGTACCAGTCATTTTTGTTTTACACTCATTACACTTCTAATTGTTTTCGGGTCGGGTTGTTCAACCATTCCCCCATCCGATTTCTACGAGGTTGATGGGTTGGTTTCAGGTGCTTTAACCGACTCATTCGAAGCACCTGGATGGCATCCGGTACAGTTCATTAATAGCGAGGGACTTGAATTTAACCCGGATAGTTCTGCTAATGCGGGGCCTCTGAGCTTTTCAGTCTATATATCAAATCCCGGCAATTATTCTTTTTGGATTCTCGCTGCATCAGGCAAAAAAACTGAATCATCCACCGCTCTTGATGCAAGCGTTTCAGGACAGGATGGTTATTTAATATCCCAGTTATCAGCTAATCTTACTGATGAGTACCGGCTCAGATGGATAAGGTTTGGTACACATTCTTCTGCAAACCTGATAACTATTGATGACGCCGGACAGTATTCTTTTTCAATACGGCCCAGAAACTCTGAGAATATACACATTCACAAATTTCAGTTATCACGGGATAATATCGACCCGCCATTTGGTCTGGGGCTCCCCTCATCCACAGGATTAGATCTAAGTGCCGCTGATCTTTTTCGTGAAATCCCTGTGATGCTTCCACCAGCATGGATATTTAAACCCGTTATCGGTGTCACAGGCATGTTTGATGCTTCAACGGGCAAGCCTGATGGATTTGCAATGCTACACAGTGAAACGGGAGGGGTTTGGACTGACGCTGAAGAGGATACTGACCTTAAGAATAATTCAGCAGGATTGCCCGCTACGGACACAGCAACGGGAGTTAAAATGAGTGTTAGTAAAACGTGTGAGGATCGTGCAGCTCAGATTTTTGAATCAGGTTACCGCTTCATCGTTACAAGAGATTCACCTGGAGTTGAATGCCTTGAACGTATTCATCAAACTTTTCAAAAAATAGATGGACGTGACCGGCGTTCGATTGTGTTCCACGGCATTAAGAATGCGCACAAATCTGAGTCAAAACGTTTTCCTGCCCCGATGATCCCGGCTTATAAATTTGAGTGGACAGCAGAACCATTTGTACAAGGTGGGGATTTCTTTCCGGGCGGGTACCAGGAGTTAGTCAATGATCTTACAGACCCGGCCAATAGTCTATATGGAATGCCGTTTTTGTCGATGCCAATTGATTATCAATCCCGGATGGATTCGGCATCCGGGTGGGATTCAGAGTTGTTTATTCGTACCGTTCAGCTATCGCCTTTTATACCCGTGATGAACCTGGTGCTTCCAGATAATATTTTTGATGAAGCGGGTTTATCAGATCATCTAAACTCTTTGGAAAAGGAGCAGCTCTTTGATGCGCTAACCCTCCGGACATCCCTTTTTCCATATCACTACTCGCACGCGCATTACACCCGCCAGACAAATGAAGGAATCATTTCAGGATTCAGACAGTATCCAAGGCAGTATATGTACGGTGATGCTTTCTTAGTAGCACCCGTAACAGAGCCAAATGCGGAGGGCCGGATAGTGTTCTTTCCTGAAGGCAGGCGCTGGTACAACTACTATTCAGGTCAGTCATATGAAGCCGGTCAGTCGTGGTTTGTAGAGACTCGACGGGATCAACTGCCGCTATTTGTTAAAGCCGGCTCCGTCATTCCGTATCATATAGATGAGACTTCAAATCATTTAAAAATAGATATTTATACCGGAGATGCCGGGGCCATACGGCTGGTTGAAGATGATGGCACCACAAGGGCTTACAGACGTGCAGAAGCCGCGCGCACGATGTTCCGTTATAATGAGGTGGAGGGAAATCTGAAGCTAACGATAGGTGCTGTTCAAGCTGAGTTTGAAGGAATGACAGCCCAGCGGTCCTACGCTATCCATTTTAAATTCTTAGACGATCCAGACTTGGTAGAAATAAACGGAAGTAAAATTAATCGATCATCAATGGATAGTCAGGTTATGAGCTGGCAGTACATTGAATCCGAAAGTGAAGTAGTAGTTACGATGAATAGCGTGTCAAAACATGAAAAGTTTGATGTCATTATTCATCCCTGATAAGAAGTGTCCATAAAAAACCCGGGAGAGTATCCCGGGTTTTGGTTCTTAAATCTATACCTGCGTTTTAAAAATCAATTCCGATCGAGAAATAGTGAATCGGATCGCTATCAAACCCGCCGCGAAAATAAGGCCAGCCAACATCGTACCGGAAGGGAAGGCCAAGCAAAATAGTTCTGAGGCCAAAACCGGCACCTATTAAAATATCACCGTCAATAATGGTTGAGGATGGATCTCCTTCTAAGGGTGAACCATCCCTTGGTAGCCCGGTATTTGGGTTTAAGAAAATTTCTTCTCTGCTGGCAACTTTAAAATCAAGTTTCGGGCCCTGAGTTTCAAATACAATTGGTTCACCATTTTGATTGGTGAATCTGGAGTACGGTATATTAAAACCCCATGCGGCACCGGCATCTACAAATGCAACCCCGGTTATATTATACAGCGGAATCAATGGGATTGGTCCCGGAAGTACGGCGGCAAAAAGCGGGAACCGGAATTCAGCATTTATAAGCGAAAACTTATCGCCAAACGTCGTGTTAAATTCATGGCCTCGCAGCGGTGTGGCAGGAAGGGTAAAGAATGTATCGGCCAGGCGGTCGAACGGGATTTCTGCATCGCTCCAGCGCTGGTTAATCCATCCCAGCATACCGCCCATAAAGAATGTTTGAGAGTCACGCCCGATGCTATAAGCTCCCGATCCTCTGAAGGCAAACGATGTGCGGTTACCCAGATCGAAATATTTTCTGTAATCACCGAGAATGGTAGCAAACTGTGGCGTGCTGTTGGTAATATAGGGACTCCCGGACAGGCGTATAGAATAGCGGGAACCGCCGCCGGGTGTAATGCTGCCGGGTTGAGGTATCGTGTAATCTCCGGTGAATGTAACGGATGGATTCAGAAAGAAGCTGTTATCGTTCTGGGCATTTTGTGATCCCAGGCTTCTCACGGAACTGAAATCCCTGTAAATACCGATAGCTGATACACCGTAGTCAAATCGCTGATATCGGTTTAGCGGATATTGGAAATCGGCATTCAGGCTAAAAGTCCTGAATCGAATCAGCTCTCCAAAAAACGTTTGGTAATTACGAGACTGGTGATTAAAAGAGGTATAAAAATTTGTGCGATTTCGGAGAAAACCGTACTGAATCAGGTAATCACTATTTCTAAGGTCAAATGTGAGATCAGATCCAATAGTCAATTGGTGATCCCCAAAAAGATCGCTCAATGTCACAAATGCAATTGCAGATGAACCGGAGTATGTATTTACCTGCCCTGCCGCGTAGCTAATATCGGGCGAAAACTGCAGCCTGTAGTCTTTTGGGCGATAAAGGCCGCTATCAGTTACATTGTTTTCCGGCTCAAAATTTCGTGGATCATCTCTGAGTTCAAGCGTGCTATCACGTACGACTTCTTCCCCAAACTGATAATTTCGAAAATCGATTCTGTCATCGTCCTGCTGGGTTGTAGTGTCGCTTTGAGCCTGGCCTTGATTTTGTTGTTGGTTACGCTGAGCCGGCCGTGCTTCAGCGAGGACTTGTCTCGCGTTCAGAACATTTCCCTGAGACCTGTTTGTAATAAGTTCACGGGCATAACCGATAGATGGAACTCGCTGTGCAGGAGTCCATTCTTCTCGCTGCTGAGCCCAATGATTTGGCGTCAGCCGCCTGTCCATGCGTCTTGAAAACGGAGAACGAATAACAAATATGTCTGGAGATCCTTCATTCAGTGAGTTGAAGGCGAGCCTGGTTCCATCGTATGATATGGAAATTTGCATAACACCCGATTGCAGGTCAGTCAGCGGATATACCGTCCGGCTGGCTAAATCGTACTCGTAAATATTCGGAATACCATTTTGATCAGATACAAATAAGAGGCGTCCGTCGCTGGTTGAAGTAGGCTGAGTTTCTGACCAATTTACTGTATTCGTAAATCGTGTGATCCGGGATGTATTTATATTTATTGAATAAATGTCAGTCTCAAAGAATGAGTCATTCAAAATTGGAGTTGAGCCGGCAAGATAGGTGTGAGGCTCAAGAGCATCACCACGGTTTGAAACGAAATAGACTGTTTCACTGTCGCTTGCCCATGCGGGTTCTTTATCAGTAAACACATCACCCGTGAGATTCAGAAACTCATCCGTTTCTAAGTTGAAGACAAAAATACTTTGATAGGGGCCTATGTTTCCATCAAATGCAATTTTAGATCCATCAGGAGACCAGGCAACGGAGTTAATGGCATCAAGGCTCGGAAAACGCGTTGTAGTAGATCTCTTAGTTTCGTAATCAACAATTGCGAGATTGTATGATCCCTGTGATTTGCTGGACAAAGCAATACTCCGCCCGTCGGGTGACCATGCCAGGTTAGGATTGAGAATATTGAGTTCTTCGAACATAGGGCTATCCGAACCACTTACAATTGTCTTCAGTTTATCACCGCTGTTTGCATCTACTACTATAACATCAAAGACACCACGGCGATTGGAAATCATAGCAATTCGATCACCATTTGGGGATATGGCAGGACTCGTGTTATAAGACGATCGGGCATTTCTTTGCCCGGTAATTTGCGATGCAGTACTGCTGAGCGTTTGTCGTTCAGCAACCTCGGGGAAATATCGCTGTCTGTAAAACTCATTCCACCTTTCAGACAGCTCTTCAACATTAAGGCCAACGGACTGCTCGATGGCCTGTTGAACATTTCGGGTCAGCTTAATACGCTCAAGTATCTCGGTGATTTTGGGACGTCCGTACTCATTTTCAATGTAATACCAAAAGGCTTGACCTCCGCGATATGCAAAATAGCCGCCTAAACGCTGAATAGGGGGGAGATAGTCGTTAAGTACGGCATCCCTCATAAACATATCAGTTTGAGTGTCCCACCCAAGTGCGAGATACTCGGCTAATCCTTCTTCAAACCAAAGCGGAAATCGAAGCTGGATGTTATTTTGCACAATTGACTGTACGCTTCCGCCATAATACACATCGTTGATGAATGCGTGAGTGAGCTCGTGCTGTACCGTTCTGCGAAAATCGGCATAATCGCCCATGAAAGGCTGAGTCATGCGATTCTTGTATTTATCGGTTACACCCCCGATTCCCTGCGCGTCAACCGGAAGCTGAACCACGTTGGTCTGTGAGAAATCACTGTGAGAATCGTAGATAATTACGGGTATACGGTCTGTCAGCTGAGATCCGAAATCGTTTTCAAGCTGCTCAAGAGAAGACTCTACAGTCTCTGCTGTAAACTGGGCCAGGTGATAGTTCTTGGAATTGTAGTAATAAATATCGAAATGATCGGTTTCGATAAATCTCCAGTCAAATTGTTCATACTGAACCCTGTTTTTCCCAAAGTAAAAGTATTGGGCGTATAATTGTTCAGTTACGAATGAACCTATAAAAAGTCCCAGCAGGGGAGCAAGGACCAGTTTTTTAAATAGAGACATAATTTGTTTGAAATGAATTAGTGATCAACCAAGAGTAAGATCAATTTGTCGTTTATCCATGTCGGTCCGTGTAACTTTAGCCTGAATGGAATCACCCAATCGATACTTCTTGCCTTTAGAACGACCGGTGAGGCAATGTAATTGTGGATTAAAAATATAATAATCATCCTTCAAATCGCTCACTCTAATCATCCCCTCGCAATAGCTATCGTCGAGTACTACATAAAGCCCGTTCTCGGTTACACCGCTGATAGTTCCTTTGAACGTCTGACCGATCCTTTCTGATAAATACTCAACCTGCTTCAATTTAACAGAGTCGCGTTCAGCTTCTACGGCATAACGTTCCCGTTCGCTGGAATGTTCACCCGTTTCAACAAGCTGATCGTACGTATACTCAGTTCCGCCCGAATTGTAACGCTTCAACAGACGGTGGACAATCACATCTGGGTAGCGGCGGATTGGGCTGGTGAAATGGGCATAATCTTTAAATCCGAGCCCAAAATGCCCGATATTTTTAGGACTGTATTCCGCCTTCGCCATTGATCGGAGCAACAATCCATTGATGATGTTTTCGAGAGAGGTGTCCTCAACTTTATTAAGGAACTCATTAATCTTCTGAGCTGAAATTTTACCGCTCAGATCAAGTTCAATGCCCAGGGGTTTTGCGGTCTCCTTTATGTTGTTGAGTTTCTCAATGTCCGGCTCGCCATGAACCCTGTAAAGAAATGGATGGTCGTTTTTAGATTTTTTATTACTTCGAAGTTGGTCAACATGCTTGGCAACGGTTTTATTAGCCAGCAGCATGCACTCTTCAATAAGTTTATGTGCAAACTTCCGCTCTTTTACGATCACATCAATAGGTTTACCTGTGTCGTCGAGAATAAAGCGTGGTTCGGGCGTTTCAAATTTGATGGATCCTTCCCTGAAGCGCTTATCAAGAAGAACGTTAGCCAGGGCCTGGAGTGATTTTAGCTGATTTTCATAGGGATGAGATTTCTCGCCATCCAGCACCTGCTGCACCTCATCGTAAGTAAATCGCTGTCGGGAGTGAATAACTGTTTCTTCAATAGAATGATCCACAACTTTCCCATTAGGTGCAACCTCAATGAAGCAGCTGTAGGCCAGTTTATCTTCAAAAGGGCGGAGGCTGCATAGCCCGTTACTCAGCCGTTCCGGAAGCATCGGGATGACTCTGTCTACAAGGTAGACGCTTGTACCACGTTCGTACGCCTCGTCATCAAGAACCGAACCGCGAGGCATGTAGTGTGTTACATCTGCGATGTGTACACCGAGATAGTAATTTCCGTTGTTAAGAATTTTGATGCTCAGCCCGTCATCAAAATCCTGGGCGTCAGGCGGGTCGATGGTCATCACAACTTCATCTCTCATATCCCGTCGCTTGTCGATCTCTTTCTGGGGGATTTCGTCGGGTATATTATCAGAGAATTTTTCGACTTCCGGTGGAAAAGCAGCATCGAACTGCTTTTCAGCAAGAATGGAGAGGATATTTGCCTCGTTGCTGCCCGCATCACCTAAAATACTGTCGATAGATGCTTGCGGATAACCGCGGACATCGTCCCAGTTTACGAGGTTAAAAGTTACTTTCTGGCCGGGCTCAGCTCCGTTCAGATCTTCAGGGTTGACAAAGAAATCGACCCGTGAAGATTTTTGATCGGGTTCGATGATATAAGTATTGTGGGCCTCTTTTTTAAGTGTGCCAACAAACTTAGATCGTGCCCGTTTTTCGACTTCTACAATTTTACCAATTGCCTTGTTGCTCTTCTTGTGATACCCGGTAATCCGAACCTTCACAATGTCTCCATCGAGGGCGGTACTCATTTGCCGGCTTGGTATTTTGATATCCTCGTCTCGACCTTCAACAATAACGTATCCGTCTCCGTGACTGGTTACATCTAGCTTTCCAGATAAGGTGTTGTCTTCTTTAGCAACGGGTTCATTCAGGCGAACGAGATTTCCCTTGCTGATTCTTAAAATATCTTTTTGCTTAAGCTTATTGATAGAGCTTTTTAGCTTTTGCGAGTCTTTCTTTGACGATAGACTTAGTGCATCCAGTAAGATTGGAATAGGTATGGATGCATCCGGATAGGATTCTAAAATCTTTACTATTTTTTTGTCGAGTGATGTTAAGTTGTCTTTACTCATGTAATGTATCTTGTATTAATTAAATTAGTTTTCTGCCAGCGAATCAGAATCTTCGTCAACGGCTGGCTCGTCTTCTTTCAATCCAAATAACTTTCGGATGGATGAAAAAATTCTGTTTTTTAAATTTTGCCAGGTATTAAACTGGAATTGAGCTTCTACGCCCATTCCATTCATTTCCTGAGTTTGGCGGGATTCAGTTTCAGCTCGATTTGATAATGTAACATCCTGCCTGTGAAATGCGGTAATTGAAAATATTTGATTGATTCTGTAGGTGGCTCCAAGATCACCAATTTCACTTTCACCGGTAATCTGACCTTCACGCCGCAATACAATTCTGTCATTAAACAGCCTGAGCGCAACACCCAGATCCACTTCATTAAAGGCGTTTAAGTTGAAATCCACATCCAGCGTTACATCACTGCGAAGTAATGCATTGATCTGATTTGATAGCAGCGGACTAATGATCTGACTGGATACCAATGGATTAACCAATGTATTCGTTCCGGTTACGTTTCCGAACTCGGGATTCTGCAAGTCGTCGGAAGGTACAAAATTTCCCGTTAACAAGATTCCAAAAGCTTGTAATACTTTTTCTTCCTCATTCTGATTTAATCGATTGATCTGAGCCGCAATTGTAGGATCTTGTGTGCCTTCAATTCCGCTTGGAAGCTGGAAAAAGAATTCATTTTCAATTTGGCTGATGGTTCCCCCTATCTGCAAAATAAGTTCAATTGGAATTCGCTGAAAACTTGCACCGGTTGGTATCAAGGTGGAGATATCGGGCCGGGCGCGGTAGGAGGCGGTTACGTCGAGATTTGCTTCGGTAAGATCTCCCTGCCAGCTAATGGTACCGCCATCCTGGATGCTGAACCGGCGGGTAAAAATATCGCCAGCGACAAACTGGTAGTCTCCACTCGAAATATTAAACCGGCCGAACATACTCAAATCCTGGTCGTCTAAAATAAGCCTGATCTGCCCGGTTCCTCTTGCAGTCAGGATATCGTTTGTTACCGGATCAAAAATGAGCTCCACCTGAACAGGATCATTTGCTATAAACTGAAGATTCATACTGAACAGTTCAACGAACGACAGATCTACTTCACCCTCTTCATCATCCGATGCTGATCCATTTTGAATGGAGCCAAGCTGCACAGGGCGCTGCTCATCAAACGAGTCAACGAACTGAACAAACCGACGGTCTTGCTGGAGTTCGGTTTCCTCAAGAAGTGGAATGGAAATGTTTGAGTTACTCGACAGTATAATAGGGGTTAATGAACGAAGACTTGGTGATTGGCTGGTACCATCCAAAACAGCTGTTCCGCTTCCGGTAAGATCGGCGTAGAAGGGAACATTGGGATCCTGAATATTATTCATAAACCGGAGATCGTTGAGCTCCATCCTAAGATCGAGATAATTCATAGGGCCGAAATCATCAAGATCTACCTGCCCATAAAATAGCCCTGAGCCACCGCGTCCGTCATCAATTTGTATGTTCTCAAAAATAAGTCCATCAGCGCGATTAAATGTCAGCTCACCGCCAAGAGTATACGGAACGTTTGTGAATGCGGGAACGCCGTCAACTTCATCAACGTCAAAATTTGCTTCAAAATCATAGCCGGTACTGTCAACCACAAAATAGCCGGTTCCCCGGCCACTTCCCTCCATCTCAGAAATGATATTGGGAACTATAAATGTGACAATCCACATGTCAATTTCTCTCAGGTCTGCATCAAAGTAAACTAAATTACCATCCCCACTTTCATTTTCTTGGTCGGGTGTTTTAAAGTAGCCTTCAAAATATAAATCATTTCCAATACCGTTATTTCCATCCAGGTAGTCACCATACTTTTCGGGATCGGTATAGAGCCTGAGTTCCGTATCAAAACGGTTTTCCTCGGCATTGAAACGGCTGCGCAGTGTTACATCCCCCACCAATCGGTCATTTATGCGGCCGTTTACTACTGATAGATCTCCCAGAATAGATGGCACCTGGGTCAATGTTCGTGTGGTAAATTCACCGTCTACGACACCTCCAAACTCTATCCTTCCACCGATCAGATCGGACACCCGCCCTAGGTTGAAATTTCGAATATTGTAAACAACCGAATCTTCATAACTCTGGCTGAAGGTGCCATCCACCTCAAAATAGTCTTCGTTACTTTCTAATATAAACTCGTTAAATGTGAGGGCCCCATCACGCCTGTAAATAATGCCCGGCGAACCATTTGAGTACCAGGCATACTGATTTGATCCAACAGCTAATGAATCCATGGTTGTGCTGAAAGTCTCGTCTCCCCAAATGGAAGTAGTTTCAGCGTAATAAAACAGATTTTCGAGGGCACTATCAACTTGCTGCCTTACGGTAATTAAGGTGTCTCTCAGGCTCATGTTCACTGAAGTTCCGGACACATCATACTGACCGTTTAAAGTCATGTCCGGGCTGTTTATCTGGAGATCGATTACACTGTTGTTTTTTAGTTTACCGCCATATTGAAAATTACTGGTCAGCGTCATCCCAACATCGCTAAATCTGGAGTTGTTAACTGTGAGGGAATCATCAAAAAAACTACCGTTGATGCTCAGCCTGTTCCGGGAGGCGTTAATATTTAAATTCATTTCGGCGGATGATTCAAGAGATGGTATATCGGGAAAATAAATCTTCAGAAGACCAAGATCGCGCGATGATATTTCAATTGAAATATCGGCTGTATTCTCGAACGTACTGTTTGTGAATAAATCAGGCAGTGTTATTTCATTTAGCTGGCGATCAAAAAATAACTCTTCGTTGATGCGCCCGGCTAAATAATCATACCAGTGCCGGGCAGCTCCTGCCAGCTGGTTCGGATAAAGTGTACCAGATGCATTCATATTTAGGAAAGAGCTCGTCATCCGTAATTCGCGGGGCTGATCCGGTTCCGGGTTATTTATATCGGCGTAAAACTGGTGAGAGCGGAGTGTGTCGGAATTAATTACCGACTCATTAATTTCGATGGAAAGGCGCCCGGCAAGGTCATTAAGGTCTGTTCCTTCTCCATTTGCTGAAAGTCTACCATTAAATGTAGCGTTGTCGTAGGGCAGATTCGGGAAATAGTCGGTGAAATCGAGCTGTTCAGCAACAGCCTCAATCGAAAATTGTGTCGTGTTGCCAATTGAATACGATCCGGTTGCCGAGCCTTCGGTTTGATTACTGACGATGCTTAATGAATAGTCACCGCTGGTGTTCAGGTATGAAAGATCAGCATTGAGCGCCTGTATATTATGTGCCTTTATCTTGCTGTCCGTCAATTGAAGAGATGTTTCTACAGTGGCTGTGCGATCAAAACCCTGACCACTTGCGGTAAACCTGCCGTTTAACATAGATGTTCCGGAACTATCCCTAAGTAGTGGTGATATGTCGAGTGAATCCAAAGCAGCGTTCAGGCTAAATGTTTGATTCCCAAAAAACTCGATATCAGAGTCTACCGTTGCATTACCGATATCTGTATCTAATTGAAGCTGAGCCTGCAGAGAATTATAACTGCCGGTGACGCCACCCTGAATAGTTGAAAAACCGTACAGCTCAATTTGATTGGTATTGGGTTGAATTTGCTTCAGAAACGGTTGTAAATCATTAGGATTCAATACCAGGTTACTGATGGAAAAGTCGTACGTCAGTTCATCATCAATGAGATTTGTAATAACGCCGTCGGTAATCAGATAAGATTCCCCGTTAATCAGCTGAAAGTTATCGACAAAAAGTGAATCCAGGTTACCGTTAATATCGCCACTGAACTCAAGAGAATTGGTTAACTGAAGACCGGTGTTCTGAAAACGGTTTAGAATATCAGCGCTTACATTTACCCGGTCAATGTTTAGAAGGTAGGAAGCATTCAATAGCTGTTCTTCAACATTTTGTTCAAACAAGTTGACCGGTGATGCTTTTGCAGAAAGCTGTAAAGTTGCGCTTTCAGATCTGAAATCAAATCCATTTAGTTCCAGCGAAACCCCATTTGCAAATAACTGAGCATTCAGGCTGAGCTCGTTAAAGTCGTTGACATTTGTATTTGCATCAAATGAGGTTATTTCAACAAACTGCTGACTTTCTAGCGACTCTACGAAAAAGCTGGCATTCAGATTGGTAAGCTGAAGAGGGTCAGGCAGCGACAGGGTAGTGGATGAGTTTATTGATCGATCCACATCCACACGTCCATTCGTAATTGAGATTTGAGGAGCAAAAATTGAAAAATTGTTGATAAAATTTCTTGCCTGCCCCTGATTTTCAGAAGGTGACGATCTGGCAAATAGTTTTACAATGTTAATACCTGATTCATCCTGTTTTAAAAACAGGTCAGGAGATTGCAAATCGAGTTCGGTTATATTGATATTTCCCCTGATAAACTGCCACAAATCAAGAGAAATAAAAAGTTCATCAACGGATAGGGGGGAATCAGGCTCACTCATTTCGGTCCCTGAACTATCAGGAATAGAAAATTCCACATCATTAAGCTGCGCCCGAAATGGGATAAATCCCTGGAGAGAACCAAGGGTTACATTGCCGGTATACTGGTCGTTGAAGGCGTTGACAATCTGTCCGCTAAGGTAATTTTTACTTACAGGGAGCTGTAGCACACCGAGAGCCAGCGTACTTAAAATAAGTACGATAATTATTAAGTAACTCAAAAACTTGAGCAGGAAATTCCAAATGTTGTAAATCCAGCGTAGAAACAATGAAATCTAATTATTGAAGTTCATGGTATACGGTGAGCCAGGCTTTGTGAATGCATTCTTTCTCTTTAACTGACATAACCACAGGTTGTTGCCAACTTTTTAATAAAACAAATCGAAATGTATTATCTATAACTTTTTTGTCGCTTCTCATGGCGGAAAACAATTCATTTTCTGGCAGCATCTCTCGGGTTACTTTGAATGAGTACAGTGAACGAAAGTCGCGGATAGGCTTATCATCAAGTTCTCCGCCCATCTCTTTAGAGAGCTTAATGGCGGAAAGCATACCCAGATAGACAGCCTCTCCGTGGTTTAGCTGGTCAAAGTCTGATACCTTTTCTAATGCATGGGCAAACGTGTGGCCAAAGTTGAGAAATGCGCGAGTTCCAGATTCAAACTCATCGGCGGCAACAATATCTGCTTTTATTTGCGCACATTTTAAAATTAATTGATTTAATTCATTGCGGAATGAGTCAAGCACATTGCTATCGTGAAATATCTTACACTCATCAAATATTGCGGGATCGTCGATAGCCCCATATTTGAGGATTTCACTTAAACCGTTGGTCCAGTCGCGATGTGGCAGTGTGTCAAGAAAATCTAAATCGGCTATCACTTCCTCGGGCTGGTAAAATGCCCCAATCAGGTTCTTGCCGGTAGCATGATTAACACCCGTTTTGCCGCCAATTGAGCTGTCAACCATGGCAAGAAGCGTGGTAGGAACGTGTACGAGGGGAATTCCCCGAAGGGCAGATGCGGCTACAAAACCTGCTAAATCACCTGTGACACCCCCGCCAATGGCAAAAAGAGGCGTATTTCTTCGAACTCCGGATTGCAGCAGAAAATCAATGAGGTCATTCCACTGAGTTACGGTTTTACTCTGCTCGCCCGCTGGAATCACTCGGCAGGTATATTCAACATTCAGTGAATCGAATGTATTCGAGATGCGCTCGCTATGATACTTCCACACGTTTTCATCTACAAGAATAAAACAGGTGTCAAACCCGGTGTTCTGTTGTAATGCTGCAATTTTTCCCTCAAAAACAGAGCTTCCAACAGTGTAGCAATAAGTTCCGGATGATGATTTAACGTCTATTGAAGCCGTCATAAAGCGTCAGTTTTTTTATAATTTCATGTACTATCTCGTCAGCCGGGCGATCACCGGCATTAACTGTAATTTCTGCCTGCCGGTATAGCGGGAGTCGCTGCTCAAGTAACCTTTCAATTTTTGATCCGCTTGCGTTGTCCTCCTTTTCGCTGCTGCCGGCCTTAAGCATGGGCCGATTTGCATCTCCCTCAACCCGGTCAGAAATTACGGAATGCGGCACATCAAGAAAAATGAGCCAGCCGTATATTTTGAGATGATCAACAATGTGCTGATTTTGCAGTGATCCGCCACCGAGTGACATCACTCCTTTAAAATACTGCGATTCCCGAATAAGAAGTTTGCGTTCGAGCGCCCGAAAACTGCCTTCGCCTTTCTGTTCAAATATTTCGGGAATCGAAAGGCCGGCCTTTTCTACAATCATTTCATCAAGATCGCAGAACGGAACTTCCAGCTCTGTGGCCAGTTTTCTGCCTACGGTTGATTTACCGGATCCCATCATTCCGCATAAAAAAATGGGTCTGCGTAACGCTATTTTGTCCATTCGGATAGTTTTTTCGGTTCTACCATTTCAACGTCTTCACGGTGAACGCGTACTGTACCCGCGGGTGCGCCCTTAGGATTAGATACGTACTTTCGCTTAGTTACAATGACAGGTGCAAGTTTTGAGCCCTTGGCTTTCGAATTCCATGCCGCAACAGACGCTGTTTTTAGCAGTACGTGGCGGGGCGGATAGTCTTTATTATTGTTCATTCTTATTACAACATGCGACCCACCCACTCCGCGAGCGTGCATCCAAATATCTTCTTTATGGGCGCGTGCGGTTAACTTGTCGTTGCTTTTTGCATTTTTCCCAATCCAGATTTCATAGTTGTCTATCTCTGCCCGCCGAAACGGCAGCGTTTCAGTCTGCTGATTTTGGGATAACACGCCAAGCCTGTTCAACTGTTCTTTATGATCATTTAGCCAGTCATCAAATTCGTAAATCTTATCAAGATTGCTGAACGACTGCTTAACCTCTTTTAGTTCACGAAGTTCGTCCTCAAGTCGATTCTTTCGCTTCCTGGACTCTTCCACACGCTTTTTTGCCTTGGATGCTTTTTCGTAATAGCGCTGGGCATTTTCGGCTAACGATTTCTTTGGTTTGATGGATATTGTTACGGGTTCATTATCGTGGTAAAAATCAGGAAACGTTACGCTCTCTGTGCCATTTTGCACATCTTCATGGGCATGGGCCATCAATATGTGACCGTAATTTTCATAGTTGTCTGCGCGTTCAAGTGCTTTATCCGCCTCCTCAAGTTGTTCAATCGTCCGTTTTGCCTTATCAATCGCTCCCTGAAGTCTCGGTTTGATGCTTTCAATACGTTTAGAAAGCCGGCGCTCGCGTGACGTTTTGTAATATGCATACCGGACAGCCTCGTTGCAGGTATCGAATACTTCGATATCGTCGAGCGGAAGGTTATCGCGGGAGATGAGACAGAGATTCCCGTTTTGAAGGACCCTGAATTCAGGATTATTCATCATTTGGTTTGCCAGTTTCAGTGTCAGGTCACGAATAAATTGCTGACTCCTTTCTTCCAGGTCATAATGATCAATAATTGGCTGAATGAGATGTCTGGGGAATTTGGGATCGGTTTTGGTAATCACCGTTTTTGGCTTCCAGGAGGATTGTAGCTCCGGCATAGGACGGCTCTCTCGCGGAGTGGGTTTCGGCTCGCCTTCATGACGCTCCGGCGCTTTAAATGATTCTGTAATTGTCCGATCGCTGATGTGATAGATGTTTGGTGTATTCCCAAAAAGCTGGAAAAGCAGTTCATCCCCGTTGTCAAAAACTATCGTCAGCCACCGATCACCCTTGGCAAGATGAACACTTTCAATTAAATTATCTTTAAGATCGTCGAAAAATGTTGTGACATTTGCCTTCTTGGGATTCCGGTAGTCATCCGTGAAAATCGCCGTTTCACGACTGTCTGCACTAAATATAAGCCTGAACTCTTCATTGTTTTTTTGGAAGAAACCCTCCCAAACATTTTTGTGCGGTGAATACCCGTAAGTATATATTGCTCCAACACATTTGTTTTTAATGTGCTTGCTTAAATATATTAAAGAGTAATAATTATTCATTACGGGATGTCATAAAATATTGAAAACAGAAAAATAAATGGTGTATGGATTACCCGATTTTTCAGTCAATTGTGAACAAAATAAATGGTTCGCTGCTCAAGAGAAACATTAATGTTACAAAATTCAGAACCTGGGACGAGCCGAAAATTAACGCTGCAGGCCTTGAGTTTTATATTGATCTCAGCCAGTCTACCAATCATTTAAAATCTCTATCCATTAATTTTGATTGGGACCGGTTTCGTGAGGCCTCACTGGCACGCCAGCTAAACGGAACAGATAGCCATCCCATACTCCAATCAGAAACGTTTACTACCACAAGCGTAAAACCGATTATTGATATTGAAGTGACCTGGCACTTCCGGGAAGACCGCTGTCAGCCTGATAACTCAAACGGAGATGCAAATTTCAGAATTCAGAAGGCCGGGGAGTGGATGAATGAAGCGAGTGAACAGGTGAATGAGTTGCTGTTAAGTGATGATATCATTACGCGCTGGCACATTGAAGTTGATGGTGATAAAAATGGTAAATATTTAAGTGCCATTAATTTGATATCGTATTTTCAATACTCATTTACTGATATTGAAAGCCTTAAAGAAGTACATAAATTTGTGGACCGAAAACTGGTTCACCTTTTATACAAAGCTAAACGTGTAGTGGAGATGGTTGACAAAACTGTCCAGGACCATGCTGCCTAAAATAAAAAAGGCACGCCAAGCGTGCCTTTCACAGTCATTTAAACAGAATATTACTTCTTCTTCTTGTGACGATTTTTACGTAATCTTTTCTTTCGCTTATGCTTCGCAATTTTCGCGCGTTTTCTTTTCTTTCCGCTGGGCATAAATAATCACCTTATCAGATTTATATTGGTGTTTTAAATTTAGTCTAGTCTGCAAAGATACAAATCTATTTGTAAATACAATAATTCAGATTTATCCATACATGGCCGGTGTTAGTTGCCAAACCGCCTAGCTCCGGACGGCAGCATAATTAGGACAGAGTATAGGCCTGGAAAATCAAGACAATTCAGGTCTGATTCCTACAGCGGTTTTCAGTATATTTGTAAGCTATAATAAATTAAATAGTCTGATGCCAACTCTTATCAAAGTAGCGAAATTTGGCGGCACAAGTATGGCGGACGCTGAAGCGATTAGGCGATCTGCAGAAATTGTTGCCCGGGATTCCGATAAGCGCCTTATTGTAGTTAGCGCCACATCCGGAACGACAAATCTTTTAACGACACTCTGCAGCACGCTGCCCGGTAAGGAAAAGCGCGCTATTGTGGATCAAATTGAAGAAAAACATCGTACGATATGCTCTCAACTCAAAGAGCCAAAAACAACTCAGCCAGGCATCGATAAGATCATTAGTGAACTTCGTACACTCAGTGAACAAGATATTGTTGGGCCGAAGCAAAAAGATGCAATACTGGCATGTGGTGAGCGAATGTCGTCTCTGCTGTTCACTGCTTTTCTAAATGAGATTGAACCGGGCGCCCGCTGGTTTGATGCTCGCGAAGTTATCCGGACAGATGATGCTTATGGCAGTGCGGAGCCGGATATTGAGGCTATAGAAAGTCTTGCCGGTGAAAAGTTACGTTCTCTAATAGTAAGTCATAAGGTCATATCTCAGGGGTTTATTGGTTCAGATTCCGATGGAATCACCACAACATTAGGGCGCGGTGGCAGTGATTATTCAGCCTCGCTTTTTGCAGAAGCCTTAAATGCGGATGTTCTTGAAATCTGGACCGACGTTACGGCTATCTATACCACTGACCCTAGAATTGAACCTGAGGCAAGGCCGATTACTGAACTTAGTTTTGATGAAGCCGCTGAACTGTCTGTGTTCGGTGCAAAAGTGTTGCACCCTGCTACCATTAAACCTGCCATTCGTAAGTCTATAAAAGTATATGTAGGATCGAGTTTTCATCCTGATCAGCCAGGAACATGGATCGTCAAGAATCCGAAGAGCAAGCCTGTGATCCGAGCGATCAGCCTGCGCAGAAACCAAACACTGCTCACTGTTCACAGTTTGGACATGCTCCATCGGCACGGTTTTTTAGCAAAGTTATTTGATGTACTGTCAAAATATAAAATTAGCGTAGACCTTGTTACGACAAGTGAAGTGTCTGTCTCTTTAACCCTCGATACAGATGTACAGTCATCTGCCAAGAACAGCCTGTCTGAACAGGTTCTGGCGGAACTTGAATCTTTTTGCGATGTTGAGATTGAGGAGAATCTTGCACTGGTTGCACTCGTTGGAAACAACCTGCATGCAACAGCAGGACTCAGCGGCCCGGTCTTCGGATCTCTCGAAGACATAAACATTCGGTTGATTTGTCATGGTGCCAGTTCACATAATCTCTGTTTTTTAGTTGATAGCAGCCACGCAGACCAAACAGTTCGCAAGATTCATAAAACGTTTATCTCAACAAGAAACAGCACATTTAACTCATGAAAATTTCTGTAATTGGAACCGGAAAAACCGGTGGTTCAATAGCTGAGCTGCTTGGAGAACAAGCCGTCTCGTTTAACAGCTCAAATAAGCCAACTGCGAGTAAAGTTGCTAAAACTGACGCGGCAATAATTTTTGTGCCTGGTGAGGCAGCTCCTGAAATTATTGAAATAATGATTGATGCCGAAGTCCCCGCTGTTTGGGGCACTACGGGGTACGGCTGGTCTGAAGACCTCCCGGAGCGGGTAAAGGCCATTCAGAGTAAATGGGTCATCGGGTCTAATTTTAGCCTTGGAATGAACCTCGTTCGAAAGGCGCTCAATGTGCTGGGAGAAGGGAGTGATATGCTTGATTCCCCGAAATTTCACATTCATGAAACCCATCACACTGATAAAAAAGACGCCCCGAGCGGAACGGCTTTATCGTGGGAAAAATGGCTGAACAAAGAGGCACGGATCTCTTCCAGCCGTATTGGGGACGTGAAGGGAATTCACGAGCTTCATATCAAAACAGTCAATGAATCGATCTACCTCAAGCATGAGGCTCATGATCGCAAATTGTTTGCCGAAGGAGCTATTTGGGCCGCGAAAAAACTGCTGAACGATACAGAGATAATTCCCGGAGTTTATCCGTTTTCTGAACTTTTTGACAAAGCATTTTCAAGTCAATGATAAAAGATACTACACTTTGGACCGCTCTCATTACTCCGATGAAAGAGGATGGAAGCATAGATTTTAAAACACTAGAACACCTGATTCGAACTCAGGAAAAAGCTGGAAACGGGATTCTGCTAATCGGAAGTACCGGCGAAGGCCTTGCGCTGACTGAAAATGAGAAGCGGGATGTCGTTGAATATAGTTCATCACTCAACCCCACTGTTCCCCTGATGGTCGGAGTGGGAGGCATGAATACAGATATACAGGAATCGTGGATTCAGCACTGTAATTCTTTACAAATTGATGCATTTTTACTGGTCACCCCACTCTATGCAAAACCAGGTCCTAAAGGGCAGAATGCATGGTTTCAGCGACTGCTTGATGCATCAGATAAACCCTGCATGATTTATAATATTCCTTCCCGTACCGGAATCGATCTGCCAACAGACGTTGTTAGATCGCTTGAAGAGCATCCGAACTTTTGGTCTATAAAAGAGGCAAGTGGAAAACTGTCGGTATATCAGCAGTACAGACGTACGGCTCCCGGTATTCCTTTGTTCAGCGGAGACGATGCTCTGCTTGCATTTTTCAAACCGGCAGGATGTGCCGGGCTCGTATCAGTGGCTGCCAATGTTTGGCCCGAAGCCACGGCGTTGTATGTGGAAAAATGTCTGAGTGGCGAAACGAAATCGCTTTTTCCGCTTTGGAACCGCGCTGTTGGGGCACTGTTTTCGGCCTCAAATCCAATTCCTGTGAAACGACTTCTCCATCATAAAGGTGAGATACAAACTCCGGAATTGCGGTTGCCGCTGGTAAAAGAAGAACTCTCAGATCTCGCCGAACTCAAAGCGATTGACAAAGAAATTGAAACCTGGTATAAAAATAATACATAACGAATGAGCTGGAAAAAAATATTAGATCAACTTGAAGAAGGATCAGTTCGCGCAGCCTACCCCGATGGTGAATCCTGGGTGGCAAACGTTAAAGTTAAAGAAGCAATCCTTGACGCTTTTAAAGCTGGTGAAAACGTAGGCTATGGCGGAATATATGAGGGATTTGTTGATAAAGATAACCTCCCGCCACGGCTAATGCTGCCGGAAGACGGCGTTCGTCTTGTGCCCGGTGGGTCAGCCATCAGGCGTGGTGCATTTGTTGCCAAAGGCGTGATTTTAATGCCGCCGGCATATGTCAATATCGGTGCATACGTAGACGAAGGGACAATGGTGGACAGCCATGCGCTTGTAGGATCGTGCGCTCAAATTGGCAAAAATGTTCACCTGTCAGCAGGAGTACAAATTGGAGGTGTACTTGAACCAGTAGGCCTCAGCCCGGTGGTAATTGAAGATGATTGTTTTATTGGTGCCGGAAGTGTTATTGTTGAAGGCATACTTGTTAAGAAAGGAGCCGTGATTGCTCCGGGTGTTACCCTGTCTAAGTCGGTTCCCGTTTACGATTGTGTCCAGGAAAAAATGCTTGGTAAAGGCGCGCCAATCCCCGAACGGTCAGTTGTAGTTCCTGGTACCCGCCCTATTTCCAGCGACTGGGGTAAATCTCAGGGTTTAAGCGTATCTTGCCCTATCATTATTAAATACAGAGATGAAGGAAGTGATGCGTCTTTGGAGCTTGAAGAGGCACTCAGGTAAAAAAAAAGTGTAAGGGGTTGAACGATTTATGTTCATACTATCAGAACAAATGTTAATTAAACAAAGGAGTCAGTTATGAGTTCATTAAATAAAGCAATGGTAATCGGCAGACTTGGCGCCGATCCCGAAGTGCGCTATACACAGTCGAATACTGCGGTTGCCACATTAAGTGTTGCAACAACCGAGCGGTATAAAGACCGAAATGGCGAGCAGCAAGAATCTACCGAGTGGCATAGAATAGTAGCCTGGGGAAGATTGGCTGAAATCTGCCAGGAATATCTTAAAAAAGGGTCGCTGGCCTATTTTGAAGGACCCATTCAAACGCGACAGTGGGAAGATAAAGACGGCCAGACGAGATACACTACTGAAATAAAAGCACTGAACATGCAAATGCTTGACACCCGAGGAGATATGGGATCAGGCGGCGGTGGACCATCCTCCCAGAACAGAAGCTCGCAGAAAGAACCTGTTGGGAGCTCAGTGGATCTTGACAGCCTGGATGATATGGATGATGATCTTCCATTTTAAGCTTACAAGCTTGCTTCATTATCTGTAAATTATATTATAGGGTGGCAAATCTATTTGATTGTCACCTTTTTTTATTAATCTTTATGATTAAAGCTGTAACTATAGCACAAGTGGCAGTGCTATAGCCGGTAATTTTGTATTTTAGAGCTTTTTAGATTTTACTGTTTGGCCTCAAAACAGACCAAACATTTATTAGTCGTGTGTTGTACAGCACGTAATAGTTACTAACATCTATTTGGATACATTGGACGAACCTCCAAGCAACCCTGCTATTTTTCTTTTTCAACAGTTTATTTTTGCCGTAGCTGAATATGGTATGCCTCTTGATTGGCTAACCATTTCCATAGAATCCGTAATTTTGATTCTGGGTCTCATTCTCAGTGCATTCTATTCCGGCTCTGAGGTTGCATTCTTCTCTCTGGTCAATAACCTCGAACAGTTAAACCGTTCGCCTCAATATAGCAGTGCAGATACGCGGACGTTGAAGATGCTTGAAAAGCCTCGCCGTCTGCTGGCTACAATATTAATTGGAAATACGTTTGCTAATATTGTCAGTTCTGTTCTCGGGGCTGTCATTACCGGTAAGATTGCTGCCGCCTATGGTTTACCCTCAACGTTAGTGTATACGCTTGAGATTATCGTACTCACATTTATGATATTAATACTGAGTGAAATCACGCCAAAAGTGATTGCCATAAACAACCCGCTAAAAGTATCGAGGCGGATGAATATGTTTATTTATTCAAATTTTGTCATGCTGACGCCTATTTCCAGGCTTATTGCAGATTCGACGATGAATCTTGAAAAAGCACTTCCTACGCCATCAAACCGAATGACCACGGAAGACATCAAAACGATGGCAGAGGTGAGTGAAAAGGAGGGGTCCATTCACGGTGATGAACGGGAAATTATAGAAAACGTCATCGAATTTGGTACTATTTCTGTTCGTGAAATTATGACATCACGTGTTAACATTATAGCCGTCTCGGTTAGTTCAACTCTCCCTGAGGTCATTGCACTTATAAAAGAGAAAGGTCTGTCAAGAATGCCGCTATACGAGAATGATCTTGATACAATCATAGGCGTTATTTATGCAAAAGATGTCCTGCCGTATATTAACAGTGAGATGGAAGACACTATTATCAATTGGAAAACCATTGCCAGGAAAGCGTTGTTTATCCCGGCCACGAAAAAATTAGACGACCTGCTGAGGGATTTCCAGCACGAAAAAACTCATATCGCTACGGTAGTTGATGAGTACGGGGGCACAGAAGGAATTGTTACTCTTGATGATATTCTCGAGGAAATCGTGGGCGACATTGTTGATGAGTACGGAGACATTGAAGAGAAGCTTTATACAAAGTTTAAAAGCGGCGTATATGTATTTGATGCAAAAATTGATCTTGATGATCTGGATGAAATCATGGACGTTGACGTGTCTTCACCGGAAGATGAATTTGAGACGCTTGGTGGCCTTGTCTACCATCTTACGGAGCGAATACCCAATGTAGGCGAACGAATGACCTATAAAAATCTTGAGCTGACGGTTCACTCTCTTGAGAATAACAGGGTGAAAAAGGTACGGGTAAAAGTACAAAACAGGGCATCATCAGAAAAAGGGAAGGTCTGATGCCAAATGCTCAAACCAAGTCAGTCAGCGACAAGCCTGTTATTCGCGAAAATGTGAACCTTGCGCCACTGAATACGTTAGGGGTGGAAGCGGTGGCCCGTCGGTTCGTAGAGATTGATCACCCCAACCAGCTGAGACAGCTACATGATGATGGATTCTTTGATCGGCAAATTCCAATTGTATTAGGTGGCGGGAGTAACCTTCTGTTTTTAAACAGACCTGATCGCCCGGTCTTGAAGATGTCAGTATCGGGAAGAGACATCGAAGCCCGGGAAGATGGCAGTGTTCTGTTAAAGGCCGGCGCCGGGGAAAACTGGCATCAGCTGGTGAAGCATTCCATTGAGAAGGGCTTGGGAGGTATTGAAAATCTGGCACTGATTCCCGGAACTGTCGGAGCTGCACCTATTCAAAATATCGGGGCGTATGGCGTTGAGCTGAAGGATGTGTTCCATAATTTGACTGCCTTTGAAATTGAGACCGGCAAATTCCGGACATATACCGCAGCAGAGTGTAATTTTGGATATCGTGACAGCATTTTTAAACGTGAACTGAAAAACCAGGTAATTGTGTGTGATGTGACACTTCAGCTTACGAAAAACGCGCATGATCTGAACGTTGACTACAAAGGATTGAACGATCACCTTGAGTCCAAAAAAATATCTGATCCAACGATTAAAGATATTTTCAATTCTGTGGTGGAGATTCGCCGTGCCAAACTTCCCGATCCTTCAGATATTGGAAATGCCGGCAGTTTTTTCAAAAATCCGGTGCTATCAGAGGAGCAGTTTGAAACGCTGCGATCGAATTATCCTGAGATGCCTTCCTATAAAGTCGGTGATGATGAGTATAAGATTCCGGCAGCCTGGCTGATAGAAAAGGCCGGCTGGAAAGGCAAACGGGTGGGGAATGTGGGCACCTACAAAAATCAGGCGCTCGTTATAGTGAACCACGGCGGGGCCACCGGTGAAGAGATATACAATCACGCACTAAAGATTCAGGAATCGGTGCGTAACACATTTGATATTGACCTTCGCCCCGAGGTAAATATTGTGGGAAATGAGTCGTGACTAAATCGAATAACGTCATAATACGTGATTATACCTTCCGCGAAACGGTATCCTGCCCGTTGAAACTTCAATTTCTTCAGCAAGAAAATTATAATGATCAGCGTGACGATCTTTTCAGAAGGCGGACAAAGCGGATTCTTAGAGAATCAATCGCCAGGCAGTTTCAAAATATCCGGTTTACTTCGAACTCAACAGAACTTGCTGCTTCTGAAACTGCTGAGTGGCTGAAGGAAGATTTCGTCTCAATTTGCGGTGCAGTAGTGCATCATGGATCCATTCGCGCTCGGCTGCCCATTCTTTTGAAAGAGGAAAACTCCCTCACGATTATCCAGATTCATGGTAAAGCGCTAAAAGGAGACCCTTCAGTACTCTTCCGACGACAACCCCTCGGCAAGTCCATTCAGCGATATCTATTGAAAGCAGCGTATCGATATTACGTTGTTAAATCTGCTCACCCGGATGCGTCTGTTGACTGCCTGTTTATGTTTCCCCAAAAGTCATTTACGGCACGAAGCAATCATCTCTACGAAAAGACACAGGGGGCCGACGAGATAGATCCAGACGTACTTGAGGAACTGAAAGACCTGTTTGTGCAAGTTGATGGAACCGATCGTGTACGTGAAATGATGTCATCTATACCACCTGCAGTATCACATCCCTGGTTTACGGGGCAATCTCTGGAGACCGCACTTGAAAAAATTGAGTCACTTAATGAAAAAGGTGCAAAAGGGGTTGTTCAACAGGTGCACTTGGGATGCAGAAACTGCAGGTTTAGAAAACCAGTCAATCAGCATGAGCCCGGTTGTTGGGATATTCATTTTCCGGATGCCAATATTCAAAATCGTGATAGACACCTTTTTGAATTGATTGGCCATCAAGTTCAGGAAAAACAATTGATTGACGAGAGGTATCAGGAGAGAGTCACCTATACCCGCGATTTTTCTGATGCCGGAAAAGTAATTGAACATACAGATCGTAAAATTGCAATTTATCACCGAAAAGCGATGCAGCTGCTTGATGCAAAAAACCGGAAGCTTCCGCTTGTATTTGCCAAGAAACTGCTCTCGGAAGTAGCTAATTTAGAACTCCCGTTACATTTTATAGATTTTGAAGCGGCTACACATCCTGTACCGGTCGAGAAAGGAAAGCGCCCGTACGATCCTGTCTTGTTCCAGTTTTCGTGCCACTCACTTTTATCTGATGGCAACCTTGTTCATACGCAATGGCTGGATCAAAAAAATTACTCCTCACCGCATTTAGATATTATTGATGGTCTGGCAAAAATTCCAAATCTCGATAAAGGTACAATCGTCCAGTTCTCGCCTTTCGAACGGCAGGCATTTCACAAGCTATTCAATGAAATGAAGCAAAATCGAGATGCAAATGAAGTGAAGTATAAGTTTCTTAAAAAGGTGTTAAAAATTGGGGATAAGGATCAAAAAAGCCGCTTTTTGGATATTAGCGTATTGCTGAAAGATGGCTACTATAATCGGTTTATGAACAGCGGGCTCTCCCTCAAAGAAATTTTATACTCGGTTTTACAGGTAGAAAATGAATTGGGAACGTTTGAAAAGAAAACACATATCATTGAAGGCGAAGAAGTGAATCTGTTTAAGGAAAAAGATGGGAGACTTATCGATCCATATTATCAACTATCTGATGAAAGGTCACAAATCAGGGATGGAATAACGGCAATGCATGCATATCTATGTATGAAGGCCGGGGTATTGAGCGAAACTCAGCAGAAGCTTGTACCGATTCTAATGAAGCGATATTGTTCCATGGATTCTTTGAGCTTGTATTTGATTTATCAGCACATCGTTAAATTAATGGAAATGAAAGATTCAGAAATAGATCTAGTGATAGACGGATGATTTATTTAATAAAAGTCTGAGCTAAACACTATCTTGAAAGTCATTAAAAGACAAACTTAGTACTATGAAAAATATATTCAGATACACCGTTTTTTATTTGTCAGTTTTAATTGTTGCAAGTGCATGCACGGTTCAAAAGAACCCGGTGTCGGGCAATAAGCGGTTGTTGGCTTATAGTTGGGAAGAGGAGGTCGAAATTGGGCAAAATGTAGACCAGGAAATTGTTGCCCAGTATGGTCTCTACGACGATCCAAAAATTACTGAATATATTAAAAGCTTAAGCCAGGATGTGCTTGCAAATAGCCATATGCGTCGAGAGGATACGGATCGTAAATTTCGAGAAACAGAATTTTATTTTAAAGTACTCGACAGCCCGGTTGTGAATGCATTTGCACTCCCCGGTGGATATGTTTATTTCACTCGCGGGTTGATGGCACATCTCAATAATGAGGCGCAGCTTTCGGTAGTAATTGGTCACGAAATTGGCCACGTGGCGGCACGTCATGCCTCCCAGCGGGCATTCCGGCAGCAGGTTGGCCAATTTGCCGTGATAGGAGGAGCGGTTCTGGGAGAAGAACTCCTGGGTTTGCCGGGAGGTGATATTCTTAATTTAAGCAGCCAGGCGGCTCAGCTTTTGTTTCTTAGTTACAGCCGCGAGGCTGAACGAGAATCAGACCGATTGGGTGTAGAATATTCAGCAAAAACAGGATTTAAAGCATCTGAAGGGTCAGAATTTTTTACGAGTTTAAAACGCATATCTGAAAAATCAGGCCAAAGCATTCCTACAATGTTATCCACCCATCCTGATCCCGGTGAACGCGAAGAGCGCATTCCACGTCTTGCACAGCAGTGGGCAGAAGAGGGATATGAACAGACGATAATCAACAAAGACCGCTATTTCGAAATGCTCGATGGAATGGTGTTTGGGGAGAATCCTCGTAATGGGTTCGTTGAGGATGGTCAGTTCGTTCATCCCGACATGGAGTTTCAATTTCCGGTACCTGAAGGGTGGCAGGCGATCAATCAACAGCAACAGGTTGTATTGGTAAGTCCCGAAGAGGATGCGGTTATCATTTTCAGAATTGATAGTGAATCTGACACTCCCCGGAGTTCAGTTCAGCAGTTTATTGGCCAGGAAGGAATCACAGTCAACAGTCAGTCGGAGGCACAAAGCAGTGGTGATTTTCCTGCGTATCGGGCAAACGTAACGATTTCACAGCAGGAAGTAAACTTAAGAGCAGTGATTTATGCGATGGAGTTTGAAGGCCGGATATTTCGGTTTATCAATTATACTTCGGAAGGACAGTTTTCAACCTACCAGGATATTCTTGCAGGTGTTCCTGCAGAATTTGTCAGGCTTACAGATCAAAATCTACTGAATATTCAGCCGGTAAGGCTACAACTTATTCAGACAGACAGATCGGGCGCGTTCAGCAGCTTTTTACCCGAACAGCTGCCAATGGAAATTGCACCGGAAGATGTGGCCATTATTAACCAGGTTCAGCTTGATAGTTCGATTGAATCGGGTCGGTTCCTCAAAATCCCGGTTCAGTAATTAGTCATTTTTACTGGAATGGTGTTATGTCACAATTTTCGACTGTGATACCGCACTGAGATGCGGTATCTAATGATTTTTTTTCAGGCTAGATATATATTAAATATTGATATACTGACTCTGATCGGGATAACTTTCTTCTTGTAACCAATAGTGTAGTAATTCTCATGGATCTGACGAAAGAATCCATATTGACCCAAAATTTAAAATAGTAAACAACCATGATTGAACGATACGCCAGAGAAGAGATGTCAACAATATGGTCGGAAGAAAATCAGTTTCAGGCATGGCTGGATGTTGAACTTGCGGCCTGTTGGGCCTGGAGTCAACTCGGAAAAATACCGGCTGATGACGTTGAAAAACTGTATGAAAACGCATCGTTTGATGTTAACCGAATCCATGAAATTGAAAAACAGACACGCCACGATGTAGTTGCTTTTACCCGGTCGGTCTCCGAAAGCCTCGGCGATGAAAAAAAATGGGTGCACTACGGACTTACCTCAACCGATGTGGTTGATACAGCGAACGGCTACCGGCTTAAGCAAGCGAACATATTATTAAGAACGGGGTTGAACCGTTTTCTGGATGCACTTCGCGAAAAAGCCAAAGAACACAAATTTACAGTTATGATGGGCCGCACCCACGGCGTTCATGCCGAGCCTACCACCTTTGGGCTGAAGTGCGCGCTTTGGTATGCCGAGATGGAGCGTAATATTCAGCGGTTCGAAGCGGCCGCAAATGATGTAGAATTTGGCAAGCTGTCCGGCGCAGTGGGGACCTTTGCAAATATTCCTACTGAAGTAGAAAAATTCACGTGCCAGAAACTGGGCATTTCGGCAGCACCCATATCAACTCAAACTCTACAACGCGACCGTCATGCTTATTATATGGCAACGCTTGCAGTAATTGGCGGCACCATGGAAAAAATTGCGGTGGAAATTCGCCACTTGCAGCGAACGGAGCTTCGAGAGGCAGAAGAGTTTTTCAGAAAAGGGCAGAAGGGATCATCTGCCATGCCACATAAACGTAATCCGATTAGTTCAGAGAATATTACGGGGTGCTCGCGGGTTCTGCGAGGATACATGATGTCGGCCTACGAAAATATCCCGCTCTGGCACGAGCGCGATATATCGCATTCATCGGTAGAACGCATCATCCTGCCGGATGCAACAATTCTTCTCGATTATATGCTGAACCGGTTCTCCGGAGTCATCGAAAAGCTGATGGTCTATCCTGATAACATGAAAAAGAACATGGATAAGACTCACGGCCTCGTTTTTTCGCAGCGGCTTCTGCTAATGCTTATTGATAAAGGGATATCCCGCGAACTCGCTTACGACACCGTTCAGCCGCTTGCGATGGAAGCGTGGGAAAATCATAAGCCATTCCGTCCATTAGTGGAAGCGGATGAAACTATCAGAGAAAATCTAACGCCTGAAGAGATTGAGAGTGCATTTGACCTTGACCATCATACACAGCGGGTAGATGAGATTTTTGAGAGGGTTGGGATTTAGGCAGCAATCAGACCGTATTTCTCAAACCCCCGATACAACATCCACTTTCAAATCCCTGGCCGCATCAAGCAAAACCGAATCTGTTGAAAAGAGAGTCAGTCGGTTTGTAATAGAAAATGCGAGATGAAGGCTGTCAAGTGTACGAAGGGGTTGCTTTGTTTTAGATAGAACCCATCGCGCCGTATGAAAGACGGTTTCTGTTAACGGATGTATTTCAAAAAGGCCGGCACGCAGATGCTCATTAAATTTGTCAATAACTTTTTTTTGTTGATCTGGAGTAAGTTGATTCATTCTGAGTTTTTTATTCAGCATCGAGTGAAACTCAACTTCAGTTAGTGCACTCACGATTGGCGACTCATCTTTCAGTAGAATAGACTGAACTTTTTGAGTGTGACTCTCTTCGATATAGTAAGATCCCAGGCAGCTTGTATCAATATACATGTCGGTCAACGATCGTTGTCTCTCATTTCTCTTAAAATCTCGCCGGCCGGTTGTTCAGATGAAACACCAAGTGATTGCCTGAAGTCTGATAAATCCGGTAGCTTCTTGCGAGGTGTTTCTTGGTAGGGAACAATTTTTGCAATTTTTTTTGAGTAACGTTTGATAATTGTCTCTTCTCCACGTTCCGCTCTTGTCAGGTATTCGGCAATCTGCTCTCTGACTTCATTGACATTCACTTCTTTATTGCTCATAATTGTGTAAGTAAATTTATGTACAACTCTAATCTAAGGAAAATAAAGATATTTAAAAAGGGGTGACATTAAGATGTCACGCCGCCGCTGTATCATATGAGTGAATCATAAATAAACCACATATTATCATGAATGCAGCTCTTAAAACACCACAACGTTTCCAGGCAGAACCGGTACTTCGATCTATTTTCAAAGAAGCTGAACTCGAACACCGAACCATCATTCAAATGTTCAACCTCCTTGGGTGGGGCGATCTTCCCGATGAATTGAAATTTACGATTAAGGAAGATGTGAAAGGATACATCGACGAGCTAAACGGAGAATATTCCACGAACTGTCCGCTCGTTCAGCGCAGAAGGGAAAGTGTTGATTTTTGGGTCAACAGTTATAAAGATGGCATCTGTTCTTTAGAAACCGTTTTAAGTTCTCTGAAGACAACCTGGCTGTAGAAAAAACAGGAGTGAATGATTAAACAAGTTGGATTGGATTTCTTATCTTTACTAAAATGTAAACGAAAAGAATTGCCTCCATGAGTTCCCATTCCCCCTTCGATAAGATTACCCGGCAGGGATTAACCTATGACGACGTTTTATTAGTGCCAAATCACTCCTCTGTGCTCCCCAGAGATGTGGATTTATCCGTGCAGCTTACTCCAACGCTCGAGTTAAAAACACCCATCATCAGCGCGGCAATGGATACCGTGTCGGAGTACCGCATGGCTATTGCACTTGCGCGTGAAGGTGGCATAGCGATGCTCCATAAAAATATGTCGATTGAGGATCAGGCCGAGCACGTGCGGCTCGTAAAGCGTAGTGAAAGCGGGATGATTGTGGATCCTGTAACGCTCCCGCCGGATGCAACAGTAAAAGATGCCCGTGCACTTATGAAAAAACATAAGATTGGCGGGATTCCGATTGTGGAGGAAGGTAACAAGCTGATCGGAATCGTAACCAACAGGGATCTTCGCTTCGAGCACTATGTCGACAAAAAGCTCAGCGAAATTATGACAAAGGAGAACCTCGTAACCGCCAAGCAGGGTACAGACCTGAAGCAGGCGGAAAAAATTCTCCAGGAGTATAAAGTAGAAAAACTTCCGATTGTTGATTCCAGTGACATCTTGGTGGGATTGATCACATTCAAAGACATTGAGAAGAAGATGAACTTTCCCAATGCTTGTAAAGATTCAATGGGAAGACTCAGAGTGGGTGCTGCTGTCGGTGTAACGCCGGATACTTTAGACAGAGTATCGGCACTTGTAGACTCGGGCGTGGATATTATTACTGTTGACACAGCTCATGGCCATTCTGCTGGCGTGCTGAAAATGATCGGCCGCATTAAATCGGAATATAAAGACCTGAATATTGTGGGCGGTAATATTGCCACAAGATCTGCCGCAGAAGCTCTTGTTGATGCCGGCGCAGATGTAGTTAAAGTTGGTGTGGGTCCCGGATCAATCTGTACCACGCGTGTTGTGACCGGCGTAGGTGTTCCGCAGCTGTCTGCTGTGATGGAGGTTGCAGAATTCACCAGGAAGAATAACATTGGGCTCATCGCAGACGGCGGAATTAAGCAGACGGGTGACATTCCCAAAGCAATAGCCGGCGGCGCGCAGGCTGTGATGATGGGGTCGATGTTTGCTGGTGTGGATGAAGCACCTGGTGAGACGATCATTTACGAATCAAGAAAATATAAGTCATACCGCGGCATGGGAAGTCTTGGTGCGATGGACCAGGGATCGAAAGACCGCTACTTCCAGGATGTGGAAGACGATCTGCGTAAACTGGTACCAGAGGGCATTGAAGGACGGGTGCCATACAAAGGATTTTTAGGCGAGGTTGTCCACCAGATGAATGGCGGCATCCGCGCGGCAATGGGGTATGTGGGTGCACCGACAATTGAGGATCTTCAAAAAGCTGAATTTGTTCAAATCTCGGCTGCAAGTTACCGGGAGAGCCATCCACATTCCGTACAGATCACTAAAGAAGCTCCCAATTACTCGGTCTCATAACATTGCTGAAAAAAGTTCTCATCATCGCCTATTACTTCCCGCCCATGGGAGGAAGTGGCGTGCAGCGACCGGCCAAGCTTGCTAAATACCTAAGGAAATTTGGATGGGAACCTGTAATTCTCGCACCTGAACCCGGCGCATATATAAGTTTTGATGAGTCCTTGCTCCTAGAACTTAAGGAGTTAAATATTCGGATTGAAAGGGTTAAGCCGAATACACCATTTCATAAATCAGGAAAGTCAAAAAAGAAGGTGTCATCATCACCGTTCAAAGAAAAGCTTGTGAAATGGCTTACGTCATGGTTTTTTCTGCCCGATAATAAAAGAGGGTGGGTTGAACCTGCCGTTGCGAAAGCAATTGAATTACACGCTTCTGAATCGTTTGACGCGATCCTTGCAACTGCTCCGCCCTACAGTAATTGTTTAATTGCTCAAACGATAAAGAAGAAAATTGGTTTGCCCGTTTTGCTTGATTTTCGTGATGATTGGTTGAAGAGTCACTGGATTTGGTATCCAACAAGCTGGCACTATAGGAAAATGAAAAAAATAGAACAGAAGGCATTAATGTCTGCTGATGCTATCTCTGTGGTGAATCCAATGTATAAGAGCTCATTTGAGGAAAGGTTGGCAAAAGGCAAACAGATTGATGTTCGTGTGATACCTAACGGATTTGATCCTGAAGATTACAATCAGGCAACACCATCAGGTTCTGATAAACGATTTACAATTTTGCATAGCGGCAGATTTTATAATGTGATTCAGCCCGATACTCTATTAAAATCTGTGAAGCTTGCAATAGATAAACAACCTGAATTGCAGAGCTGTCTGTCGCTGCAGTTCCAAGGGGGGCTGGGAAGGCGGCATTGGTCACTTATCAATAAACTGGGTCTTGAAATAGTTACGACCGATTTTGGCTATGTTGAACACGGGCAGGCCGTGAAAAATATCACAAACGCTGATCTGTTATATCTAACGCTGGGAGAACGGAAGCATATGAATGCGGTGACACCTGGCAAACTTTTTGAATACATGGGAAGCCTGAAACCAGTTTTGGCACATATCCCCGAAGGCGTAACCGCAGATTATTTACGGAAATACAATGCCGCTTCTATCATAGCTTTGAATGATGAAGTTTCCGGGGCACAGGAAATTCTGAACTTTTATGAGAAGTGGAAGCGGAATAATTTGCCGGTTGGAGATGAGAAATTTGCCACCCGGTTCAGCAGGCTAAAAATCGCAGAGCAGTTTAGCGGACTTTTGAGTCAAATTGTACATCATTAAACACATTATTTTTATTACGGGCAATCAATTGACGATTTATTTATGTGGGAATTTATAAAAAAAATATTCTCTGAACGAGAAGGTGACGTTACAGTAGTTGTACTGGATGATCAAAATCCGGATGGTTCCAGCTCATTCAAGCTGGCGGCTCAGGATGTTATTAAAGTAACTTTATTTGTAGTCATCTTATCGGTGCTTATTACAACTATTATATTTTTTGCCACACCCCTGGGCTCTCTTTATCAGCAACAGCAGGATGCTTCAATTCGAAATGAAGCCATTGCTATCAGTCAGAGACTTAATACATTACAAGATTCGCTGGAAGCAAGAGACCGGCAGCTGACGGATTTAAAACATGTTTTGCAGACGGTTCCCGATACGACTTTTAATGTAAGCTCAACAATGAATCAGGGCAATAGTGGAGAGGTAGATTTTGAAACTGATTTTCCTTTTTTAAATGCCTATGAAATGCTTTCGCAGGATCAGATCATATTTTCGGAATCATTGGAACGAGCACCCGATTTTCCCGCCAATCTTCCTGTTGATGGAACACTCAGCCAGAACTTTGATGCGGGCAAAGGACATTTTGGTATAGATATTGCAGCAGCTACTAACACAAGCTTTACATCGATTGCCGATGGAGTGGTCGCGTATGCTGAATGGACAATCAATTATGGATATGTTATTCACTTGCAACACAACAACGGTGTTACCTCGGTTTACAAGCATGGATCAAGTTTACTGAAACAACAGGGCGATTATGTTCTGAAAGGGGATGTACTTGGAACCGTAGCAGATACAGGCGTATTAAGCAGCGGTTCTCACCTGCATCTTGAAATCTGGAAGAATGGAATTCCCCAAAATCCCGTAATGTATTTAAATAACTAAGAATAATGTTTAAGAAAGAGGAAAATACAACCATGTCTGCATCAAAAAATCAAACTCCTTCACTTACTATGATCAGTGAAGGCACAACTATACATGGAACGATAAACACCGAAAATGATATCCGTATTGCGGGAAAAACCGACGGCGAGCTGATTACAAAAGGGAAACTGATTGTAACCTCCACCGGGATTGTTGAAGGCGACATCAAGGTGAAAGATGCCGACATTGCGGGAAAAATTGACGGTGAACTTCGGGTTAGCAATAAGTTAACGCTGCGACAGTCAGCAGTGGTTGAAGGCGACATCTACACAAAAACCCTTATTGTAGAGGAAGGTGCCGAAATGGTGGGTGCCTGCAGAATGGGTGCAGAAGCTTCCAAAGCTCCAACTCCGACATCGCCACTAAATTTGACGTCTAAGGATAAGTCATCTGATTCTAAAGATGAGAGCAATAATTCGCGTTCAAAACAGGATTCAGGCCTTCACTCAAAAAAGGCAACAGAAAACGGAAAATACATTAAAGCCTGATAGTTGACGAATTCCGGTGGAGAAAATAATCTAAAATATGTGTCGCTCGGCTTTGAGATAGCCGCAGGTTTAGGGGTACCTATTGGGATCGGGTTCTGGATCGACAGAACCTGGGCGACCATGCCTTGGTTTACATTTGCCGGAATTATACTTGGAGTTTCAGTTACCATCATGCTGATGGTGCGGCTGGCAAATAATCAGGAGTAAGCCGGCTATGGAAACATCAGAATCGGTAAAAAGCGGTCGGATTTTAATTGCGATCGCTTTAGGTTTTTTAGGATTCACATCTGCATTTCTATTCTTTCCTCGTTTAGACGCCGCTGCTCTGTTTGCCGGGTACGGGGTAGGGTTTCTTGCTATCGGGCTGCATTATCTAATTTCGGTCCTGTCATTGAGATGGGAGAACGAAACGTTTTTAGCCCTTTATACACCTCTCTCACTGCTTCGTTTAATCACAGTATTAGGGATCTTTATAGCCCTGATTTTTTTGGGAAAATTTGACCAATTTAGTTTTACTGTTAGTTTTTTAATTTCTTATATTTACCATTCTGTGATAAATATTTTTCTACTGAATAAAAGAACTAACAACCGACCGGGTTGAATCAGACCTAAAAATGAAACAAGCTTTGCGCAGTACTCTTTTTTCAATTCTTTTATTGATGCTATTTCATCCGGCAGCTATTGCACAGGATCAGTCTGCACAAGCCGAAGAAGAGCCGGTTATTGACGTAATGGGCAAGATCGTTGACCACGATTATTTAACACTGGTTGGTGTTAAAATCTATCTTCCCAGAATTCTTATCGTTGATGGCGAACTTTATGTTTATGGAAGTACAAAGTCCGCTTTAGAATCGGGTGATTTTCAGGAAGTTGATGGGGCGCTAGTTAGGGCCGACGGCGCGCCAGTTTCGCTTGACATGTCAATTACGTCACACCTTATGTATGTGTGGTTTGGAATAATCCTTACCTTAATATTTACTATTTGGGCTGCCCGTCGGTATAGGCGTGGAATAGGAAAAAGCACGGAGCCGCAGGGGATAACGCAAAATATTTTTGAAGTTCTTTTCATCTTTATTCGTGATGATATTGCCAAAGAGTACATTCCGGCTGATAAATATCATAAATATATTAACTACCTGTTTTCAGTGTTCATGGCCATTACATTCATGAACTTGTTTGGCCTGTTGCCATGGGGTGTATCGGCTACTGCTGATCTTACGGTAACAGCAACCCTTGCTGCAATCACATTTTTTATTACACAGTTTAGCGGTTCAAAAGATCACTGGCGTCATGTTTTTATGTTTCCCGGTGTACATCCGCTTATTCGCGTAATTTTAACGCCGGTGGAGATTCTCGGACTGTTTACAAAGCCATTTGCTCTCGCTATACGGCTTTTTGCAAACATGCTATCAGGCAAAATTTTGATTGTCTGTATACTCGGATTGATTTTCATCTTTACAGATATTTTCGGCCCCGCAGTTGGTGTGGGTTCCAGTGTTGTATGGGTTTCTCTAACCGCAGCACTTTATATACTAAAAGCTTTTATCGCGCTCTTACAGGCCTACATCTTTACACTGCTTTCAGCGGTGTTTATTGGGATGGCGGCAGAAGAGCACGATCACGAACATGACACAAACGTTGCGGCAGCAACTGACGTGAACACTTAATAACAACGATCAATAAATAACAAAAAGGTATACAATATGGGTTTCTTAGCAGCAGGAATTGGAGCTGGAATTATTACACTCGGTGCCGGTATCGGAATCGGGCTTATTGGTAAAGGTGCG
Source organism: Rhodohalobacter sp. 8-1 (assembly GCF_038150125.1). Lineage (NCBI taxonomy): Bacteria > Pseudomonadati > Balneolota > Balneolia > Balneolales > Balneolaceae > Rhodohalobacter > Rhodohalobacter sp. 8-1. The sequence continues at coordinate 198,034 of NZ_JBBVMF010000007.1, forward strand.
GTAGAAAGTATTGCACGTCAACCGGAAGCATCAGGCGACATCCGTGGAGCTATGATTTTGACCGCAGCCTTTATTGAAGGTGTTGCACTGTTTGCCGCTGTTGTTACAGCAATTCTGGCCCTTGGAATCTCCGTTTAAAAAACATCACATATGTTCTTTATAGCAGCCGGAGGAGGGATCCTCTCATTTAATACTGGCTTTGCGATTTGGGTGTTGATTTCAATGCTCGTGTTTCTCTACATCATGGGGAAATACGCTGTTCCGCCAATTCTTCAGGCGCTGAACGAAAGAGAGCAGCGAATCAAAGACTCTCTGGAATCAGCAGAAAAAGCGATTGCGAAAGCAGAGCGTATTTCTGAGGATAATAAAAAAGCGCTGAAAGAAGCAGAATTAAAAGCGCAGAAAATCCGAAAGGAAGCGATTGAAGAGGCGGAATTGCTCCGGACCGAAAGGATCGGGAAAGCAAAGAAAGATGCCTCCAAACTTCTTGAAGACGCCAGGAATACGATTGAGCAGGAGAAGAAACAGGCTCTGTCTGAACTCAGAAATGAGGTAGCAGAATTAGCTGTAAAATCTGCTTCAATGATTATTGAAGCCGAGCTTGATCAGGAAAAGAATAAAAAGCTAGTCGATAACTTCATTGGCGATCTGTCAAAAAACTAAAGGAAACGAATGATTTCTAAAGCAGCCCGGCGATATGCCAATGCTCTTTTGCAGTCTGCACTGGAGCAAGACATACTCGACGACGTTGAAAAAGATATACGGTTCATCTTGAATACGGTGCAGGATTCCCGGGATCTTGTTGTCTTTTTGAAGAGCCCAATCATTAAGACGGAAGATAAGCAGGATGTGCTGTCTACAATCTTTCATGAGCATATTTCTGGCGAAACAAAGAGTTTGCTTCGTCTGCTCTCTGAAAAAAACAGAGAGAATTTACTGGAAGATATCTGTCAAGGGTTTATTCAGCTCTATAATAAGCATGAAGGAATTATACAGGTGGATGTTACTACTGCGTATGAGTTAAGTAAGTCGCAAACAGATGACCTTTTAAAGGCCCTTGCCTCTTCAACCGGAAAAAAGATTGAGATGAATGTAACCGTCGACGAAGATATCATAGGCGGATTAATCGTTCGTATTGATGACACGGTATTGGACGGCTCAGTGAAACACAAAATCAGAAAGCTCAAAAATCAGTTTGCAGTAGGTACTGCAGTATAAAATTTAGGTAGGAATATGAGTCAAGTAAGACCTGACGAAGTCTCAGCAATTTTAAGAAAACAACTTTCCGGATTCGACAACGAAGCGGAAACATATGATGTGGGAACCGTTCTTGAAGTAGGAGACGGTATTGCCCGTGTGTATGGCCTTTCAAAGGTTCAAGCAGGGGAACTTGTAATACTGCCTGATTCTCTGAGTGAAGACGGAAATCCAATTCGAGGGATGGTACTGAATCTTGAAGAAGACAATGTAGGTATTGTGCTTTTTGGTAATTCGACATCAGTTGAGGAAGGCCATTTAGTAAAGAGAACAAAAAATATCGCATCCCTTCCTGTAGGTGACGAAATTCTTGGTCGTGTTATTGACCCGCTGGGTCGCCCGCTTGATGGTAAAGGTGCACTGACGGGAGATTTGATCACCGTACCGCTCGAACGAAAAGCGCCGGGTGTTATTTATCGCCAGCCGGTTGATGAACCCGTTCAAACAGGAATTAAAGCGATTGACTCGTTAATTCCAATCGGCCGCGGCCAGCGAGAACTTATCATTGGTGACCGTCAAACAGGTAAAACAGCTGTTGCAGTTGATACAATCATCAACCAGAAATACACGCAGGATTCTGATAAACCGATTGTATGTATTTATGTAGCCGTAGGACAGAAAGGATCTACAGTAGCAAATATTGTTAAGACACTGAATGAGTACGACGCAATTGATTACACGTGCGTTGTATCTGCACCAGCCAGTTCATCGGCACCGATGCGTTATATTGCGCCTTTTGCTGGAGCAGCTATCGGGGAATATTTCCGTGATACAGGCCGCCACGCGCTTGTGATTTATGATGATCTTTCGAAACAAGCTGTGGCCTATCGTGAACTTTCACTGCTCCTTAAACGACCACCGGGCCGTGAAGCATATCCAGGTGATGTTTTCTATCTGCACAGCCGTTTGTTGGAACGATCAGCCAAAATCATTGAAAGTGATGAAGTGGCTCAGATGATGAACAACATTCCTGAAGAACTTAAGCCCAAGGTGAAAGGCGGGGGGTCGTTAACGGCACTCCCCATTATTGAAACCCAGGCGGGTGATGTATCAGCATATATTCCGACAAACGTAATTTCTATTACCGACGGCCAGATCTTTCTTGATACAGATCTGTTTAACAGTGGTATTCGCCCGGCAATTGATGTGGGTATTTCAGTATCACGTGTGGGTGGTTCTGCACAGGTAAAATCAATGAAGAAACTTTCAGGAACGCTTAAACTCGACCTGGCCCAGTACCGGGAACTGGAAGCTTTTGCTAAATTCGGTTCCGACCTTGATCCCTCAACTCAGCGTCAGCTGAAGCGTGGAGAGCGAACAGTAGAATTGATGAAGCAGGGAGAGTATAATCCATTACCTGTAGAACAGCAGATTGCACTGCTCAAGATTAATAATGTAGGGCTGCTTGATGAGCTCCCGGTAACAAAAATTCGTGAATTCGAAGATACGTACCTTGAGACGATCGGGGCCAAGTATAGTAAAAAGATGCAGGAACTGTCGAAAACAGGTGTGTTAAGCGACTCTTTTGGGGAGGAGCTTGTTGATGCAGCTCAAAGCGTAATCGATCAAATTTTGGCAGCTGAAGAGGTAGAATAGATGGCTAACCTTCGGGATATTCGAAACCGGATTTCATCCGTTAACAACACTCAGCAGATAACAAGAGCCATGAAGATGGTGGCTGCTGCAAAGCTACGGAAAGCACAAAACCGCATGACTTCTATGCGGCCGTATGCCACGAAGCTTAAGGAAGTTGTATCGCGTTTGGGATCATCCTCTGACGCCAAAAATCCACTGTTGAGGAAACCCGATGAAATTGACCGTGTCTTGCTTTTAGTGGTCGGGTCTGATAAAGGTTTGTGTGGTGGTTTTAACAATAACCTTTTTAAGGTTGTAGAACGAACTATCGCTAATGACTACTCAGAGCATCACAAAAATGGAACACTCGATTTGATTACAATTGGACGCAAAGCCACTGTGTACTTCAAAAAACGAGAGTATAACATCGTTGATAAATATCCCGGATTTTTTGATAATCTTGAGTATGATCTTACGGCTGAGATTATGGAACACGTTATCAAAAAATACACATCTGAGTATTACGATAAAGTGCTGATCAGTTTTAATGAATTTAAAACTGTTATCGCTCAAAACAGACGCGTGTTACAAGTATTACCGGTAGATCCGGCGTCTCTGAAAAAAGATGAAAATGAAGATGAATCTTTGAAAACAAGCGATTATCTTTACGAGCCTGATTCGTCTTCGATACTTGATGAAATATTACCGGTTTACGTGATTATGCAGCTCTGGAGAGCTGTGCTAGAATCGAATGCATCAGAACAGGGAGCTCGGATGGCTGCCATGGATAACGCCACTGAAAATGCCAAAGAGCTTGAAGAAGAATTGACGCTGAAGTATAACCAGGCACGACAAAGCGCCATTACTACCGAGATATCAGAAATTGTATCGGGTGCCCAGGCGCTTGAAGAGTCTTAGTCTTAGATCTTTAACTTATTGACGACCGGTACTGTTGATGGTATATTTCCATAGCAGTTCAACAAACTCTTTTTTATTTCCGGAGGGATGGCAGAGTGGTCGAATGCGGCGGTCTTGAAAACCGTTGAGGCGCAAGTCTCCGGGGGTTCGAATCCCTCTCCCTCCGCATTATTTTTTATGCATACATATTGAAAAGCGAGTCGCACGGTACCTATTAGCATGGAAGTACCGATGATGTGTATAAGCGATTGGAGGAACACAATGCCGGGCGACAGCGGTATAAAAATGTCGTCGTCCTTGGGTTTTCTATATTACAAGGAAGAATGTAAGACACGTAGTGAAGCAAGGCAGCGTGAAAAGTTTTTCAAAAGTATTGATGGATATCGATATTTAAAAAAATAAGGGCATCATTTAAAGCTTTTGATGATTGGGAGGCGTTAGTCTCCGGCGGGTTCCCCCGAAGGGATCCCTTTGGGAGAAACCCTCTCCCTCCGCTTTTTTTTAATTATTAATTTTAAAATGAGGCGCAAGTCTTAGGTGGGTTCCTCCGCAGGGATTCATTCGGAAGAATCCCTCTCCCTCCGCATTTTTTTTCTAAAGCCCCAAAAATATTTGGGGCTTTTTTTTTTAAATATAATTCTTCTTAATACGTTTGTGGCGATAACACTTCTTATAAACTGAAATAATAGAATGAAGTCACGTTTGTTTACTGTCCTTTTACTTGCTGCATCAGCCTTAGTACTTCAATTGCCAGCATCAGCCCAGGATACACTTAGTATATCGTTACCCGACTTCATTGAAAGAGGGATAGAACGGTCCGGACAGGCTGACTATCTCGAAAATGCAGTTCATCTTGCCGAAAATAGGGCGAAACAGGCTAAAGATCAGCGTATTTTGCCACGGATTAATCTGAGCACACAACATGGGCTAATTCCGGGTGTAGACAGTAATAAAGAGAATTTATCACCAAATGAATTTTACTTAGATCCTGACCTTTCAAATGATTGGGAGAACTGGGCAATATTTACCAGGGCTGAAGTTAGTGCTGCACAACCAATATATACCTGGGGTGCTTTAACCAATGCAATAAATGCTACTGAAGCCGCTGCCAATGCAGCGCAGTTTAGATTTGAGGCCGAAAAATCAGAGATTGAAATTCAACTCTTTGATCTTTATTACAGCTATCAGCTAGCTCTTGAATTAGAACGAATACTAATTGAAGCTGATGAACAGTTACGGCAGGTTGAGCGTCAGCTGAATAAGATGCAGGAGGAAGGAGATCCCGATCTGGATCAATCGGATGTTTTTAAATTTAATATTTTTAAAGCCGAGTTTGAAGTACAACGGGAAGAAGTACGACAAAGCCTCGACAACGTTCGGCGAGTCTGGGCTTACATTCTTGATCCGTCACAAAACAATGTTTACGAACCTGAAAGTCTATACCTCGATGCTGTGCCATTTGAACTTGAGTCGTTTAACTACTACAGGTCAGTTGCAATGGACGAGAGACCCGAGCTGATGGGAGCTGATGCGGGAATCAGTGCCGCCAGCAGTCAGATTGAAGCTGTTAAATCACAGTATTATCCATCGTTGTTCCTGGGTTTGTCTGGTAGTTATGCAAATACTCCCAACCGGCCCCGTCAATCGAACCCGTTCATCATAAATAATACGAACTATGCCTCTGCAGCTGTGGGGCTTAGTTTTCGGCAAAATTTAAATTTTTTGACGACACAAACTAAAGTTGATCGTGCCCGAATAGAGAAGAAACAAGTCGAAGATCTTAAGCTTGCATTAACCGATGGTATTTTCCTTGAGTTAAATGATACTTATCGTAAAGCTTCTGTTGCTCAAAAACGTGTTACTCAGCTTGAGGAAGTTCTCTCCATTTCAAAAAACTGGGTCCGGCAAGAGCAGCTTGATTATGATTTTGGATTTGGTGATGTGAAAGACCTCCTTGACGCCGTACAAAAAGAGTTAGAAACGAGAGTTGAATTGAAACAAAATACCTTTGAATTGAATAAGAGAGTTGCAGAGCTTTATAAAGCAGCGGGAATTCCTGTTGTACAGCTTAGAATAAATTAAAACTGTTTACTATGTATTTTAAAAAACTTGGCTTAATAATTATATCATTCCTCCTGGCCGGATCAATTTTTGCCCAGGATGGAGAGCAGCAGATTCGTCAGATGCTTAATGAAAGAGATAACGAGATAAAAGAGCTTCTCGGCCCTGAAGGAACATCTTACACGCAGGAGCAGCGCAATGAACTCAAAGAGATTATTAATGGCGTGATCGATTTCAGGTCCATGGCAAGATATGCACTGCAAGACACCTGGAATGAACTCTCAGATGAAAGAAGGGAACGGTTTGTAGATCTTTTCGCAACCGTTGTCAGGGATCAGTCTTTGAACCGGCTTGAAATTTACAGAGCGGAAATTGAATATGAGAGTATAGAGGTCGATGGAGATTCAGCAAAAGTAAGCACTGTTGCTCAGCTTGAGAATGTCAGAACTCCTGTAGGTTATGAAATGGTAAAAAAAGACGGAGAGTGGGTGGTGACTGATTTTTCGATCGACGGAGTTTCTACTGCAGAATCTTACAATACTCAATTTCAGAACATTATCAGAAAGCGTGGGTTTGATGCACTTTTCGATAGTTTAGAACGCCGTGCAGCGCGTGCGTCTTCCACTTAATACTTTTCTTTTGGGCCGGTTTATTTCACCCGTAGTTACCGGCTTTTTTCCAAAATAAGAAAACTGATTTCCCGGCAAGTGTCATCAACATATGCTCATCTATCATTCAATTTCTTATAATTCGTTTTACTTCTTGGACTCGATGACTACCTTTCGTCCATGAAAACGGTATTGATGATCGCCCCTTATTTTGTTCCACGTCGCCGCGTGGGGTCGCTCAGGCCCTACAAGTTTGCGAAACATCTCACATCTTTTGGCTGGAAACCGGTTGTATATACTATCGGCTCACCTGATGATCATCTTACACAACATGAGAAACAATCTCTGGCCGGAGTTACTGTAAAACACATCAATCCGCCATTTGATCGAACGACGGGAATGAAATCTGAACGTGATATTAAACCGAAGTACAGAGTATGGGCTGAATGGTCTAACCGGATCGCTGAGTGGTTCGACCGGCAGGTGCCGATGGATACCTGGGTGTTTTTGTTTTGGAGCGCCTATTCGAAGATTTTGGAACAATCAAAGAGTTTAAACCCTGATGTGATTTGGAGTACCGGTGATCCATGGTCGGGCCACTGGCTGGGGCATAAGCTGGCGAATGATCTGAAAAAACCGTGGATCGCAGATTTTCGTGACCCATGGACGCTTTCTGGTTTATCTCTTCGGGAGCGCTCGTATCTCTCGAATCTGGCTGATAAACGTCTTGAAAAAAAATTCATATTAGCTGCTGATAAAGTCATTTTTACAGCGCAGTCAACTGAAGATATCTATTCGAACTACTATTCAATTGCACCGGAGAAAACGGCTACGATCTATAATTCATTTGAGCTGCCGGATCAAAAAGAATTAGCAAGTCCAGAAAAGGAATGGTCCGCTGATATTGATGTTTCAAAACTGAATCTGATTTTCTTTGGATCATTCAGGCGCTTGAGCCCCATCAACCCGATTGCGGAAGCAGTGGCAGAGCTTCCGGAAGATGTTCGGAAACGGATTAGAGTTCACTCTTTTGGTACTCTCGAGCCGGATGACGAAGAGACTTTGAAAAGACTTGGTATATCGAGTCTTTTTAAGACTCACGATAAGGTTGTACCGGAGAAAGCGCCCGCGGTATTTGCGAGTGCGGATATATTGCTCGTGAGCACCAGCCGTGAACGCAAATCAATTATCCCGGCGAAGCTCTGGGAATATATGATATCTGACAGGCCCATTTTATCGATCACACCGAATCCGGAGATTGGAGAAATTCTAAGCAAATCGGGCACAGGGCGTCATTTCCATAATAGCAATACAGATGGAATTGCAGATGTTCTAAAACAAGCTGTCGATAGAAAATTGAACGGTGAACCACTGTTTGATATAGATCGGAAACCGGATCAAATCAGAAAATATTCCGCAAAAAATAATACCCGCAAACTTGCTCAAATTATGGATACCTTAGCCGGCGATGAGCACTAAAAAAGGAAGTTTAACTGAAAAAGCGGGTGTCGTGGTTTTTGCCAGGATTATCACCACGGTGATTGATCTGGCGATTGTAATAGCCACAATTCAAATCCTTTCCAAGACTGACTTCGCAATCATCGGCTACCTGCTGATGGTCCATGAAGTAGCAAGGAACCTTGCCACCCTTGGCTTTCCCGAAAGTATCTTTTATTTCTTTGAACGTGTTAGCGGAAGTGCCAAACGAGGATTTACGGCGCAAACGACCTCTATCTTACTGCTTACAGGTATTGTTGCCGGTGCGTTCGTTCTGCTAATAAGCTATTTTGCTCCTCAGTTACTTACTGAGTGGGACCCATTTAATGTTCAACAGGTACAGGATTTACTGCCCTGGATGGGGCTGCTTGCTGTTCTTGAAATCCCAACCTGGCCGGTTACTAATGTACTTCTTGCCCTTGACCGGCAGAAAGATTCCGCCTGGTATGAGATGAGCACAAGTCTGCTATCTTTCGGATGCCTGGTGGTTCCACTTGCCTTGGGCTATGGTCTTGAAATTGCAGTTTACGGACTCGTTATTTATGGTGTTATCCGTTTTATCGGATCGTTTATCTGGCTTCATATGGTACTGCCAGAAGGTAAACTGTCCGACACAGACATTTCTCTCAAAAAGCAATTCGATTTTGCGCTGCCGCTTGGGTTTTCATCACTTACTAACAAACTAAACCGGTATGTGGACAAGTTTGTTGTATCAATCCTTCTGCCAGCCGCCGCCTATGCAGAGTACACGATTGGAGCCCAGGAAGTCCCGATTATTCGTGTGATTCCATTTGCTGTGGGTTCTGTTCTAATCAGCCGCTATGTGAGTTTGCAGCTTGAGTCGAAAAAAGAGGAGCTTCTTGAGCTTTGGTACAAAGGCGTTGAAAAAGTAAGTTTGCTGGTGGTGCCACTTACAATTCTATCCATTATTATTGCCCCGGATCTTATTTCATTAATTGCAGAGTCGGAGGGTACAGACTACTCTAACGCCGTGCTGCCTTTTCAGATATATAATCTTATTGTTTTGGTTCGAGTAACGCATTACGGAAGTATTCTTCAGGCGTTCGGCGATACGAAAGGCGTGTTTTATATGAGCCTGAATCTTGTGGTGGCAAACATTATTTTGAGTGTGCCGTTTACGATTTGGTTTGGGATTGTTGGAACAGCTTTATCAACATTTATCGCCAATATTTATAACTGGCTGATTTTACTGCGCCGGATTGGTGGTCACATGGAACTGCCGTTTTACAAGGTGCTACCTTTTCCTTTTTACTTTAGCGTGCTTGGAACTTCAGTACTCGTTGCGATTCCGGCATGGTATGTTCGGATGGAGTACATTTCAATAGAGAGCACAATCATAGGGCTGGTTACATCAAGCGCCATATTCCTGATCTCATTTGCAGTTGTGGGTACACTATTAAAAGTGATAACTCCTGACGACTGGCAGAAACTGAAAGACTGGCTGTCTTTCAAATTTCTTACTTCAAACTAATTCCATTTGGCAGATTTGATACACGGTTTTTCTGGTTCCCAAGTTTGATTTACCGCCGAGCCTATTAAGATCTTGTAAGGACAGTAATACCTTTATCAGTCTTTTGTATATCGGCGTTGAATTCCGGAAACTCTTTAAGCCAGCGCTGAACAATGCCTGCCTCTTCCTCACGGTTAGTATCGTGAATGATGATGGTACAGATTTGTGCCAATTTATCGGCCATTAACGGCAGAGCAGGATAACGGGCAAATTTTACCGTGCTTACCGGGGGACCATCGACTATAAGAAGGTCGATGTCTTCCTCAGGAGAAAAATCTGACAGGTCGTACCATTTAAAACTTTCTCCCTTCAATTTAATATCAATCAGAGGAGCAACCCGCAAATCGATGCGGTTACTTAATCCATGCTGATTAATCTCAGTGCGGGTAATCTCAGCGTACTCTTTGTCATGGTCTAGACTAATCAGTTTTCCATCAGGGCTATACTTTTCAAGCCCATAACCATTAATCAAGGATGTGATACCGCTTCCCAACTCTACAATGGTTTTTGGTTTGCTAAAGATGATTTGCCGGAGAACTGTAACGGCCAGTTCGGGTGTGGCCGCCCAGCTTGTCATGGGGCGCAAAGGAGCCCTGAGAGGCAATAAGTTTTGAATCTCTCCAATTGCCTGAATTTTATACTGCAAGTGTTCCGATTCTTTCTTGTTGACCCGATAAAAATGGGTCAGTATTAAAAGCAGGATAAAAACGGTCAGAATTAAGAAGACAACTGTTTCAGCCGTTCGATCGAGTAATAATGCGGCAAGTATCAGGAATACTGCATACACAGTTAGATGAACCAGCAGAAATGGCCAGTCAGCATGTTTGATTTTGTTGATAGGCGGATCAAATATGTTCATACGAGCCGGTAGTGATACATTACATTTAGATTATTTGAACAAAGCATACAAAAGAATATAAACATTGGCTACTTGCTTTTAGCAAATCGTAAACCAGGTAAAATTTTGATTGATGGTTTTACACTAATTGCCTGTAAAGATCTTCCGTTTTTTTTATCTGGCTGTTAAGGTTGTGTTCTTTTTCGACCATCAGACGTCCTCCAAGGCTTACTTTCTTTACAAGGTCTGCATCTTTATAAAGTCTGATAACAGCACGCTTCAATGCATCAGAATTTCGTGTTGGCACCTGTAATCCTGTTTCCTCGTTAATAACGAGTTCAGGTAGCCCGGCATGATTACTCGCAATTACGGGTATACCGGTCGCCATTCCTTCCACAGTTGTTTGCGGAAGCCCTTCCCGATCCCCATCTTTGGCCTGAACACTTGGTACCAATAAAATATCGTGGTTTTGAAGTGCTTTAAAAATGTCAATATTATCTGTGAACCCGTGAAAAGTTACACAATCTGACAGGCCGGCATCTTTTACATATGATTTAAGCTGCGGCAGTAATTCACCATCGCCGTAAAGATCGAGTGTAATGTCGGGAATTACTTTTCTGATCTCGGTCAGAGCGCGAAGTGCGTATATAAACCCTTTCTTTTCTACGCAGCGGCCAACCATCATCAGCCTGGGGCCGGAACTATGTCGCTGATTGAATTCAATATTTTCAACGTCAACTGCAAGTTTAACGACGCTGATTTTATTTTTATCAAAGCCAAGTTTCACCAGATTTCGCTTCATATCATTAGAAACTGCAACGGCCCAGTCCATGTTTTTTCTGAGTCGCTTGTACCGCTGCTTCCAGCCAAACTCTCTTGGCAGCCTTGTGACATCGTGTCCGTAAAAATTTACAATAAGAGGGAGCCCTGCTTTGTTTCGAAGTCGAATTAAACGATAGGAATCAAGCCCAAAATGACCGTGTATGATATCTGGTTGCTCATCTTTGACTACATCAAACAGAAATGATGGAGTCATATTTAATTTTATCTGAACAGTGTTCCAGAAACCCTGAAGCCCATATTTTGGCATCTCATAGATATTGAGGTCTTTAACAAAAGATTTGGCATAACATGTGGTGATGACCGGCTCAAATGTCTTATGATTTCTTACCAATCCATCGATAAAGGTTTCTGAGGGATTGAGGTAAGTCGTTTTAAAATGTAGTACTTTCATTTATTGAGCTGACTTGAAGGAAGCAATTTCTTAGTTTAAAACTCATGAAATATAAAGCTTTAAATGCTGCTTAAAAGAGATTTGAAGTACAAAAATCTCGAAGCTAAATACAGAAAAGATAACATACCATCATGTTCAATCTTTCTAATAAAACTGTGAAGAGACTTTTTATTTTTGTCTTGATTTATCTGCCGCTGCAGTACGCTGTAGTAGGTATTGTAGGACTTAAATCATCTGAGCCATGGCCAGCATTTGTATTTCCAGGCTTTAAAAGTGTTTATGTTTACGGGGATTCCTACCAGTTGAATGATTTTGTTCTGGCTGTTGAAATCAACGATAACCGCCTCATGAGAGAATTTACGCCCCGTCAGTTTTTCTATGAGATTCCAAATTCCCAGCTTGCTGGTTTTGTACGCACAAACCTGGAATCTGCCGTCGATATCAGGGCTTTTGATTCATCTACAAGGAAATGGTTTCATGAACGGGGTAATGAATTACTTGGGACACCGGCGAGAAATATTTACTATGTTCACCGCCGACGCCACATGACCCGGATAGATGGAAGGCTGAAGACTGATTCGGTTAAAGTCGTGAAAAGAGTTAGGATTGCAGAGGTGGCGGATTAATGGGAAATAATTGGTTCGATAGATGGATTTTCGAGAGTTATCAACCCACTATTCAGGGACTTGCTCTTTTCAGAATCTTTGCATCCCTTCTGATTCTCTTTTTCCTGATGCCGGATGCAGCATATTACACTGATTTAGCCTCATTCCCGGATGATTTTTTTACTCCACCGCCCGGCCCGATGATGTTCTTCGATTCTTTTCCGCCTGCTTGGTTTTTTTACTCAATTCACGTTTTGCTTGCCTTGTCATGGATATGTGTTCTTATTGGCTTTAAAACTCAAAAAGCATCAATTGCAGCCGCAATTTTTATGCTTATCCTGCTGGGGTTTATTTTTAGTATCGGGAAAGTAAATCATCAAATGTTAATTATTCTTCTACCCTTACTTATGGCGTTCTCCAGTTGGGGAGGGGCCTACTCATTCGATGCAGGTTTGTCGGGAAAAAAAACCAAGGCCAATGGCTGGACACTCACATTGCTGGCTCTTTTTATTGGATTTATGATGTTTACGGCAGGTTTTCCTAAAATTTTAGGAGGGTGGCTTAATGGGGATACGTTCGCTACACAGGGACACCTGCTGAATCAATATTTTATAAGAGGGCGAACAGAATTGCTTTCTGGTTACATGGTAAGTATGAATATCCCCTTGATTTGGGGCATACTCGACTGGGGAACTGTTTTCTTTGAAACAGGATTTTTAATTGCTGTTCTGCGCGCCGGTTGGACGCGTCTTTTTGTATGCTTTGCTGTTTTCTTTCATTTTTCGACGATGCTCACCTTAAACATTGCATTTCTGGTGAATTTTCCTGCTTATGCGGCATTTCTTCCCTGGGGAAAGATTCACGAGTCAATCGCATCCCTGGTCGACTTGAATGAAAAACCATACACCATACCTTTAGTTTTTGGAGGTGCACTTTTCTGCCTCTTTGGGATTATCAAAATCATAGATAAAATGTATCTTTTAACGCCAACAAGAGAGCCTAGTTTTGACGAGCTAGCCTTGATTAGTGGAGCAGTTCTAATCGTATTAACATTAGGTTTAAAGAAAGCAATTGGTTTGTTTTCATCTGTTAGAACGCAGTCCGTTTGATATTATAATATTCTTTTGAGCAGTTTAGGAGTAGTTTTTATATATCTGTCAAGTAATATGTACCATGGAAAACCTATGAGAATGAGCTGCATTACAAACGCATCAAATCGAATATTCATCGTCATCGTTATTCCGATATGCATCCCGATAAGCAGCATGGTGGTAAACGGCCTGATTTTCTTAAACCACATTGTGAAGCCAATCAATTCTGTGAACCATCCAATAAGAAGAATTATTGAGGCTACAGCCGTACTTTGAAGTGCCATCGACTGAAGAAAGTTGGGTTCCCAAAAGCCTTCCCTTGAAAGAATATCAATACTTTTTTCACCAATCCACAGCCATAAATGGCGGCCATCGTTCCAGCTGAGACCCGTTCCGATAAGTTTTGCGAAAAACGCTGAGGTATAACCAAGTCCAATAAAGAAAATGATACCCCCCATCACAAACCGCGGCATTTTCTTTTTATCAGGGAAGAAGATGGCTCCAATGGCAAAACAGAGCACCGACATACCGATCAGGTTTTGGCTATGGGGGATTTCTCCCTGGGAGAAACGTGCCACGTACTGGATGTGAAGAAGAATCATGACAACCATATACTGCCATTTATACCCCAGCCTGAAATAGCTAAAGATAGAAAGCAATGTGATAAACGCGGCATTGGCAAGGGCCAGGTAGTTATCAAAAAACATCGAAACGTCGATGTAGTTTGCCAGCCCGAGTGAAAGAACGACCTCAACGTTTCGGCTTGCGGTATAGATTCCCCACTCCCATGCAAACTTTATGGTGTAGAAAACGACAAAGAGTTCAAAAAGTTTAAAAAAGATAATTTCGCCGGGTGACTGATCCCGGCCGGGTTCAAATAACTGGTTTCCAAGCCTCTGAGTCCACTTCATTAGTTCATTCCTCCGTAGGCGGTTTCGGGAAGAATTGGATTGAGATACGTTGAATCTGCCGTCAGTAGAATAAAGGGAGTGATTTTGATAGCCACAGAATCTCTTCCAATCAATTCACCACGAACCTTAGACACCATCCATCGTTCCCCTGAGATTGAATTTGACCCAAACATTTCGATCAAAGCCTGCCTGCGGGAATCGGTCCAGTTCTGTGTTTTAACAACAAAATTGGAAAAGTCAATCTGATCAACACCGTATTTACCAACAGGTACAACATCAGACTCCCTGTTTTGGAGCAATTGAGTCTCCCAAAGGTCGGCATCTGCTTTCGAGGATACATCAAGAACCATCGCCCGCGTCCAGGGATTTCCTGCCTGCGAAAACATAGGATAAATACTAAATGGCCAGAATTCGCCTTCGTGCGGTGCTACAAGCAGGGCGTAAATAAGAAGCGTTACCCCAATAATTTTCATACCACGTCTCGATATAGATGCATTCATTTTGCTTTAACTTAATGTTTCAAATCGGCTCGTGCGGGTTTCAATTTTATAGTAACTTCACCACGGGAACTTTGGCGGTTCATTTCGATTGAAAAAGAATAAATATACGTTGTATCTATTCTGAATCGTTTTGGATGCAAAAATAAGAAATATTCTCAATAATTAAGGCTTCGCTTCAGCATGTTTAAAATTATTTTAAATGCGTTATTATTTACAGGAATTATTGCAGTAACTACGCTTCACGCGCAGGAAGCTATTAATTCTGTTCAGTTTGGCGAGGATGGAGTTGTGTACCTCGAAGATTTTGAGCACTATGAGGTGGGTACAATTCCGGATGAGTGGTATAACCGGGATGGCGACGGTATTCCTGCGAATTATGAAGAGGTTAATCGCAGGGATTATAAATACAAAGTCAGGCAGGAAAACGGGAACAAGTTTTTGAGATACGAGGGCACAGAAGCCAAACACCTCAATTTTCCGCTCATCGATAAACAAAAGATTAATATTCATGAAACGCCGATTTTAAAGTGGGACTGGCGAATTTTCGATATTCCTGAAGGCGGTGATGAAGACAGCAGTTCTTACAACGATGTAGCTGCAAGTGTATACGTGGTGTTTGATACCAGTCGAATCCTTTTTCAGAAAGTTCCTGTATCTATTCGTTATACCTGGAGTTCAAAACATCCTGTGGGGTCTGTATTTTCAAAATTGCGGGGACGGCAGCGAATAATGGTCGTTGGAACGGGTGAGAATAATCTTGGCGAGTGGCAGACATTCGAACGTAACATTGTGGAAGATTATGAAAATATTTTTGGCAAAACTCCTCCCCGAACTCCCATAGCAATTCTTATATTAAGCGATGGTGATGAAACCCGCTCGCATATAAAAGCTGACTACGATAACTTTGAACTTCATCCTGCCATTGATTTTCATCGGTAAATAAAAGTATATGTGGCACCAGTACTATGACATTTTTTTGATAATGGGTAGTCATCAATGATCTAAAATGAAACATCAGTAATCCACTAATAAATACGTAAGTTTTTTGGACTCAGAAGCAAAACCATCACAAGGTCGTGAAGGATACATTTACACCAGCTACGGTAAAGAAAAATACCTGAGGAGTGCCTTTGTCTCAGCCCTAACTATTCGCCGGTATGATAAAGCTCGGCCCATTGCCCTGATATGCAGCCAGGAGCATGCCGACATTATCGACAGCATAGGTTTGAAAGACGTCTTTGACAGGATTGAAATACTCGACGAAAAGCACCAGTCAATAGTAGGTTTCAAGCACAACCTGCACCACTACATGCCTTTCGAGCGTAATATGTATCTCGATTCGGATATGATCTGGTGCAGGCACCCGGATAATCTGTGGCATGCCTTTAAACCCTATGGGTATACAATAACCGGACAGGATTCGGCCGATGTGTTTTATGGAGCTCCTAAAAATGCAAAGGTATTCCTCGATGTTTTGCTTCGCAGGCGCCAGCGCACGGTCAGAAAATTTGGATTGTCTCATCTCTATCGCGTTCAGACCGGGATTATGTACGCTGCCGATAAAGATCTCACCCGGAAAGTAAACGATCTTGCTGCGCACTATCTTAAGCAAAAAGAGAAAACCCATTTCGTCAGTAGAACTACTGAAGCCGGTCGGAGCCTGGAGAGCTGCGAATGGAGCCTTGGTATGGCCATGAGTAAGCTTGAACTTTTCGTATATCCCTGGTTTAACGGCTATGAAAGCCCACAGCTCGATTATATCCACGGCATGGTTGAACATGATCAGGATTATATTGATGTAGTGGTTCAGTATTTTTGTAATCCATTTATACAGGCCTTAAGGGGACTTAAATCAAAGGCTTTGCGTAACTTTGTGCTCTCGTTTTTTTCACTATTACCCAGGAGTATGGATCATATGTGGGTAACACCCTACGTGCTGCATTTTGGATGGAAACATCAGAAAGAGCATTTTTTTGAATTTGCAGAACAGCAGTGGTCTAAGCACTTTCAGAAGGATCTCGATCACACCGAACAGGTCGGCAAATAATTTAATTGTCAGCTGTATTTTCTAACTGCTTCAGGAACTACAATATGGATGAATCGAACCTATTTGCATGAAAATTGTTGATGTCGCTGAATTTTATACGGATACAGGCGGCGGTGTTAAAACATATATCAATCAAAAATTACAGGCCGCCAAGAGGCTGGGCCATGAGATGGTGGTGATTGCTCCCGGCACTGAGGCTGGCGAAGAAGAACGGTTTGGCGGGCGCATTCTGTGGGTGAAAGGCCCAAAGCTGATTCTTGACCCAAATTACGTGGTGCTATGGAGAAAAAGTGAAGTTCACCGTCTGCTTGATATTTTACAGCCGGATGTTGTAGAGGGCTCATCTGTGTGGACCGGCGGGCATTTTGCCGGAACATGGGAAGGAGATGCCGTAAAGTCGCTTGTTTTTCACCAGGATCCCGTGGCTGTTTATCCGCAAACATTCTTGAATTCTTTCATCTCACTCAAAAAACTCGATAAACTCTTTGGCTTTGCCTGGAATTATATCGGTAAAGTAAGCCGTATGTACGATACAACTATTGTCAGCGGTGACTGGCTGAATGAGCGGCTTCAGAGGTTTGGTGTGCACAATCCAACAACCATTAGATTTGGGATCAATAAGTCGTTTTTTTCACCTCAGCGGAGAGACCCTGAACTGCGTAAAAAGCTGCTGAAAGAGCTTGGCCTTGACGAAGATGCATCACTCTGTATTTCTGTGAGCCGTTTTCACCCAGAAAAAAGAGTAGGAACCATTATTGATGGATTTCAAAAAGCATCACAAAATCGACCGATGGGGCTCATTATATTTGGTGGGGGGCCATTTGAGAAATGGGTGGCCTATAAATCAAGCCGGGTGGACAATGTGAGGCTAATGGGATTCACATCAGACAGGGATGAACTGGCGAATATTATGGCAAGCTCTGATTATTTTTTGCATGGATCTGCGGCAGAAACATTCGGAATTGTCGTAGCTGAAGCGATTTGCAGCGGTCTGCCGGTTGTGGTGCCCGATCGTGGTGGGGCCATGGATTTTGGGAACCCCGACTATTCGGAAGTTTATAAAACCGGCGATAGTGATGAAATGGCCGATGCGATCATAAGAATCGTCAACAGAGAACGTAGCTTACTGTTGGAGGCATGTAAGGTTGCATCACAAAACTATGTAAGATCTGTTGATGACCATTTTGATGAGCTTTTCTCTTATTACGAATTCTTAGTTAATAATAGAGAGTAATCCCAAATCGGCGGGATGACTCTTTCACACCTTAAACCCGAGTTCGATTCTTGAATAATGATATCAAAAGTCCCCCTTAAAAAAGGGGGATACAGGGGGATGTTCAACAAATCTGTGGAAAAACCGATGAACACCCCTCTAAATCTCCCCTTTTTAGGGGAGACTTCGTACCGAATAAATGAAATTGATTAATAATCGAACTCAGGTCTCAAGACATAGACAGTGAGTGCTATATGTTTTGTGCTGATGGGGATTGAACGTTATAGCAAAAGATGTAATTTTGATAATAATAATTATCACCTAACCAAGTCGTTAGCCTGTCTGTATGGCTTATAAGACGCTCATAATTAATCATTATAAACCATCAATTAGATTATGAAACTTTTGTACTTTAACGGGTTAAACTTGTAGCGCTTATTCTTTATCTCTACGTATAGTATTGTTTATTCATGCAAAAAATTATTGAGTTTCTTGAGCCGCTAATTCAGCACAATATCAAGCGACCTTACTGGGTTCTTTTTATTGCGCTGATAACAGCAGTAGCGGGTGGTTATGTTGCCTCAAACCTGACTGTCGATACAGACTTTGCCAATCTTTTGCCCCCATCAAATCCAAGCGTACAGGCACTGGAGAAACTCAGGCAAACAGCCGGCGGTGAAACATCAATGAAAGTGGCGATTAAATCTCCAAGTTTTGAGGCGAATGTAGAATTTGCCAACAAGCTTGCTGAGGAAAGTCTCAAGCTCCACTACGAGCGTTATAATGGACCTTTCTTTACCGACACAGAGTTTCGGCGAGAAACTGAGTTTTTAAAGAATAATACGCTTTACCTGGCTACAACCGCTGAGCTCGACAGCATTATTCAATATTTACAGGACGAAATTGATCAGGCCAAAGAAGAGGCCAATCCATTTCTCGTAGATTTTGATGATTTTGACGATGAGGAAGAGGCTGATGAAGAGGAAGATCTGGATCAGTTTAAAGAAAGCTACAATATGCTGGTTCCGTCGGAATATCCTATAAATGAAGACAGCACGCTTGCAATTCTTACGCTCTATCCAAGCGGATCAAGGAGTGATATTACTTACCTTGAAGACATGTTCTCCGAGCTTCGGAATTTGATCGACAGACTTGAACCATCATCATATCATCCGGAAATGGAGGTTAGGTTTGGCGGCCGCATCAAACGCCATCTAACAGAGCTCGAATCCATTATGAACGATGTGTACAACAGTTTTGCAACAGGTATATCGAGCGTGATTCTGTTGGTGATACTTTATTTTTCGATAAAGAAATATCTGAATTACCGGCGGACAGATCCAAGGCTTCAGAAACATTCGCTGCTTCAGCACATCATAAGGGCACCCGTTCCGATGCTTATTATCGGTATTCCGCTGCTGGTGAGCCTGATGTGGACCTTCGGGATTACCTCGCTCTACCTCGGCACGCTCAACACAATGACGTCCGTACTGTTTGTGATACTTTTCGGGCTGGGTATTGACTACGGGATTCATTATTACGCCCGCTATATAGAGCTTCGGGCAGAAGGCAATAACGTAGAGGACAGCGTGCTTTTGTCTTACATGAGAACCGGCACAGCTATTGTTGTGAGTGCCCTTACTACCGCTTCGGCTCTCTTTATTTTAATGTTTGCTGATTTTCGGGGGTTCTCTGAGTTTGGTTTCATTGCAGGGATAGGAATTATGTTTGCCCTGTTCTGTATGCTATTTGTTTTGCCATCGCTGCTGGTGCTATTTGAGCGATGGAACTGGCTATTGCTGCCCCCGAGATCTGAAGACCGCGCTGTAAAACCAATATTCAAGAGATTTCCGATGGCGCGAAGTATCATCGTATTCAGTGTTGTAACGGCGGTTACGGTGATTGCATTTTCAGGAAACCTGGAATTTGAATACGATTTTGGTAAGCTGGAGCCTGAGTTTCCTGAATATCGTGAGTTCCAGGAATTTACCAGTGGGGTAGATGAGAATGAGTACCACAATCCGGCATTCGTTATTGTAGATACCTATGAAGAGGTTTTTGAAGTGGTGGATACACTGAGGGCACGTATGGAGGCGGACCCGAACACGATGATTGAAGAAGTTGAAGCAATCCAGGAACGATTTCCGCCCTTTGAAGAGATGAAAGAGCAGAAACTCCAAAAAATATCGAGAATCAGAGAGCTGCTACAAGACCCGTTTATTGAAAACCAAGAGGGCGAAAATATCGACATTTTGCGTCAGTCATCTCAGACGCGAGAACCTCTCACAGAAGAACAGATTCCTGATTTCCTGAAAAACCGGTTTATAACCAACGAAGGGGAAATCGGCCGGTTTGTAATTGTTTACCCCAAATCGGGATTATCTAATGGGCTTCGGTCAATCAGATTTAAGGAAGATGTATCGAATATTCAGCTCTCTAACGGTAAAACGTATCACGCCGGCAGCACCTCTATCGTGGCAGCTACCATGCTCGATCTGATGAGAACGGAAAGCCCTTATATGGTAATCGCAACTTTCATTGTGGTCTTTATCTGCATCGCACTATCGTTTCAATCCATGCGCTGGACCCTTATTGCGCTTATTCCGCTTGTTATTGGTTTGCTCTGGTTATTTGGTATACAGTTGCTGTTCGGCTTAAAGTTTAACTTTTACAATCTTGTGGTTTTACCTGCAATTCTGGGAATAGGTTGCGATAACGGTGTCCACCTTGCTCACCGATATCGCGCAGAAGGCAGGAAAAGTATGTGGGAAGTCCTGTCGAGCACTGGGCAGCATATTACCATAGGATCGCTGACGACTATGCTTGGATTTGCAGGCTTACTCTTCACTAATCATCCCGGCCTGCAGTCAATCGGTATAATGGCAGTTGTTGGGATTGGTATGACACTGCTCTCGGCATTGACATTCCTGCCATCAATGGTTCAGTTTCTGGAAGACAAGCATCTGCTTAACAAACCTGATGAGGACAACGATAACTGATTCACTTACCGGTGACTATAATTCTGGACGCGATTTGCTATGATTGTAAAGTCTGACGCTATTGTTATGAAAACGGTTGATTATAGTGAATCAAGTATCATAGCTACGCTCTTTACAAGGGAGAAAGGCAAAATTGCAGTTATTGCAAAGGGGGCACGAAAACCTAAAAACAAGTTTTCCGCTTTTCTTGTGGTAGGGCAGCTGCTTGAAGTGGTTGTTTACATCAAAGAGAGCCGCTCCGTACAAACTCTATCTGATGTTTCCTATAGTAGAAAATTGCATTCATTTCGGGTTGATATCGAAAAGATGGCGCTGATGATGACAACACTGGAGCTATCAAACCAGGTGCTACACGACAATGAAGTAAACACACCTCTTTTTGAATTTTTAATGAAAACCCTTGTTTGGGTCGATAAACAATCTGGGGTCCCGGCACAGCTCTTTCCTTATCTGCAGTTACGTATTGCAGAATACATTGGAATTGGCGTTCAGTATATGAAATCTGACGAATCTGACGGTGGATATCTAAATATCAGCTCCGGGCTCCTCTCTCCTCAAAAGGAGGATGATCATGCCGAAAGACTATCACCACTGCAATTTGCGTTTGTGAAAAAATCACTGCATTCTGCAAACGCATCTGTACTTCGAATCGTTATGGATTCGAATGAGCTTAAACAACTGATTCAGACTTTAGATAAATATTTTATATATCATGTCGAAGGCATGAAACCTCGGAGGTCAGATAAGATCTTCGATCAACTATTGATGACATGAGCTCAGGAAATAAATTTCTTACCGCTGTTCTGCTAGTATTAATCGGTATTGTCTTAGGAATCATCGTCATGTTTTTTCAGCGCGATACTGCGCTGGCAGATCTGTCCGAAGTTCGATTTATAGAGGTGAACCGAAGTGAAACTCCTTACTGGACCGATGAGGACCTTGAAAAGATAGATGACCGGTTTGTGTTCCGTACGGTTGCCCGGAGTGTAACACCCACCGTGGTCTATATTGAAACGATTGTACCGACACGCAGTCAGGATTTTAACGGTACTGAAGGCGAGGAAGACGACTCAATCTGGCGCCGGTTTATACCACCAAGAGCTCAAACCGTTGGGTCTGGAGTTCTTATCTCGTCCGATGGATACATTCTTACAAATAACCATGTAGTTGAAGATGCGGTAAATGATGGCATCACCGTTACACTTGAGGATAAGCGCACATATGAATCCCGGATTGTAGGACGTGATCCCAGTACCGACCTGGCCGTGATCAAAATTGACGGGGGTAACTTTCCCAGCTTGACCATCGGAAACTCGGATAATATTGAAGTGGGTGAATGGGTAATGGCAATCGGTAATCCCTTCCGGCTGCAGTCTACGGTTACGGCAGGTATTGTGAGTGCACTGGGCCGGGAAGTCGAAATTATCAATGATCTGCGTCGTATTGAAAGCTTTATACAGACAGATGCCGCCATCAACAGGGGTAATAGCGGCGGTGCTCTTGTAAACACCAGTGGTGAATTAATTGGCATCAACACGGCAATTGCTACGCAAAACGGCAGTTACCAGGGGTATGGATTTGCTGTTCCAAGCAACCTGGCGATGAAAGTGGCCCGGGATATTATTGAATATGGCGAAGTGCAGCGGGGGATGCTTGGTGTTCAGATTCGCTCAATGGATGAGGATCTGGTGCGGGAGACAGGCCTCGATCGTATACGAGGCGTGTATGTGGCGAATGTAGATTCTGAGAGTGCTGCAGCAGAAGCTGGCCTCAGGGCAAGCGATGTAATCCTGGAAGTAAACGATCAGCCTGTAAATGCATCAAACAAGCTGCAGGAAAAAGTTGCGATGTACCGCCCCGGGGATGCGGTTAGCCTGTCTGTGTGGCGTGATGGAGATATAATATCGATGAGTGCTCAGCTTAACAAGATAGAGCGTCCTGAGCCTGAACCCGAGGAACTTTCATTTGATATACAAAAAATAGAGCCGGAAGACGATGCCTTCAGGCCGCGACCTGACCGTGAAAATAGTGGGGTCACAAATCATACGTTTAGCAGTCTTGGTCTTCGTATCCAGGGATTATCATCTCCCGATGATCCTGACATAATGGATTTTTATATTGATGGAATTGCACCGGATTCCCCGGCTTATCACAGGGGTCTACCTGATGGTGGAGAAGTAATTAGCATTAATGGCGAAAACGTCACAGACTCAGGAGTTTTGGAACAAATTATTTCTGAATCGGTTATGAACAGAACACCCATTGAATTTAAAATAATAACAGAGCAGGGCTCTGTTGGCTACTATATATTGACTCCATGAGAAAATTCTTTTTTATACTGATCGTTACCGGACTTTTCTTCTACTCGTGCGGTTCTGCTGAACAAACACAGCACGATACTGGTGATTCTCAGACAGCGGAAGAGCAGGTGAGTGAGGATGGAGCGCCATCTTGGTATAATCATGCAAACCGCACATATCAGGATTCCACCGAATTTGCAGGAACTGGCATGGCTATCGCTGGTGATTCTC
Organism: Rhodohalobacter sp. 8-1; assembly: GCF_038150125.1. Taxonomy (NCBI): domain Bacteria; kingdom Pseudomonadati; phylum Balneolota; class Balneolia; order Balneolales; family Balneolaceae; genus Rhodohalobacter; species Rhodohalobacter sp. 8-1. Next base: position 221,450 of record NZ_JBBVMF010000007.1, read on the forward strand.
TTGTGGCTGTCAAAAAATCCACAGAGCAGGCGCAAAAGTACCTCAATTATGCCATCGATTCATACGCTGAAGATGTCAGGCGTAAGTTGATTGATGGGAATTCAGCCAGTGAGTTAGATTCAGCAAACTTTGTATTATCACTGAGACAAGCAGTGAAAAATCTGCAATTTGCGGGTAACGATTTAAAAATTGAAACGAAACATACAACAGTCGATGGATCGGTTCATCTCGTCTATTCAAGAGTCAGCCTGAACAGGGACCGTGCAATTGACAGACTGGCTGCTGCAGTAGATCACGACCTCTTTTCACTCTCCATTCGGGAAGAATCTTAATCTGGATAATTATCAGTTAATCTCCATGCTACCATCTTTCCATTCAATTCGAATACCCTGATCTTTATCTGCGGCAGCTTTCGACTGCACCCATTTTTTTCCTTGCCATACCCGCGCAAATCCTCTTTCAAGCGGTTCATTTGGGTTATGCTTTTCAAGTTTGTAGACAAGATCGTTAAAACGGCTCCGCCTGTTTAAAAGCATTGATTGCTGCCTGTGCTGCATTTTTTCTCGAAGTGATGTTACCCGGTTCCGAAGATGTATCAGCCGGTCCTGCACTTTCAGCAGTGCATGGGAGTGGCCCAGCCTGTAGACGTACTCTTTATATTTCTCAATTTTCGTTTTCAGGAATGACTCAATTCCCATTGTGTAATCATCTATTTGCATTCGCAGATCGTTGATATCGGGTGCGGCTATCATGGCTGCTTGTGTGGGCGTGGCGGCACGCGAATCGGCCACAAAGTCACTGATACTAAAATCAACTTCGTGCCCCACCGCACTAATAACAGGAATAGTGCAGTCGTATATGGCCCGGGCAACTTTTTCTTCATTGAACGGCCAAAGGTCTTCAAGTGACCCACCTCCGCGGCCAATTATCAGCACATCTATGTTTGGTTGAGTTTGCATTGTATTAATGGCTTCAACAAGCTCACCGGCCGAATTTAAACCCTGAACGCTGGCGTGATGGAGATAGAGCGTTGCCAGCGGCCATCGCTGCTCGAAAGTAGACCGGATATCGTGAAAAGCAGCCCCGGTGGAGGATGTGATCACCCCAATATGCTGTGGAAAAGCTGGAAGTGGTTTTTTATGAGCATCATCAAATAAACCTTCCTTCTGAAGTTTTGCTTTGAGCTCTTCAAACTTCTGCTGGAGGCGCCCCACTCCGGCCTGTTGAACAAGCGAGACGATCATCTGGTAGCGTCCATGGGGCGCATACACCTGGATATCACCTCCGAGAACAACTTGCTGACCATCGCTGAGTTCAACATCCATCCGCTGAGCGGTTGACCGCCAGACAACACACGGAAGCTGAGCGTTGTCATCCTTTACCGTAAAATAGTAGTGGCCGTTCCTGCTCTGATTCACATTGCTGATTTCGCCCTCCACAAGTACATCTCTGAAATTAGATTCAAGTACCTTTTTGATCTGATTTGTGATATCAGTGACGGTGGCTACATCAAAAGAAAATGGAATTTGGTCGGGCATAAAATTCTTTGATTTCTATTTGACGAAAGATAACAGTTAACTCAGCTAATCTCTGCCTCGTCTGACGAGTTCACGGTTCCGACCAAAAAGTATCGCGTCACATTAACTCGACAGTCGAAAAAGACCACAAAGTGATCCCTTCGGGGCAATCGACAGTCGAGGTATCGTTCTCGTCTGACGACTTTGGGAAAGAAAAAGTTAAGGTTTCAAAACCCTCAGTCGTCTGACGAGTTCATCTTCTCTAATTCGATCCACTCGACAGTCAAGGTACTCAGCGCTATTTCCCAAGTACCGAATCTACAATATCAATCGCCTGTTCCTGTATTTGTTTGAGGTGGTCGGACCCTTTGAAACTTTCCGTATAGATTTTGTAGATGTCTTCTGTTCCGGATGGGCGGGCAGCAAACCATCCGTTTTCAGTTTCTACTTTAAGACCGCCAATCGGGGCGTCGTTTCCGGGAGCCCGGGTCAGTTTTTTCAATATTGGTTCGCCGGCCAGTTCATCGGCTTTTACCTGGTCAGGTGATAAATCCTTTAAAATGCTCTTCTCCTCGAGAGTAGCAGGTGCATCCAGCCGTTCATAAACAGGACTGCCAAATGTTTTTTCAAGTTCCTGATAGTGCTGAGACGGATCTTTCCCGGTTTTAGCTGTGATTTCAGCCGAAAGTAAATCCATAATGATGCCGTCTTTATCAGTTGACCATACCGTCCCGTCTTTCTTCAGAAATGACGCTCCGGCGCTCTCTTCTCCCCCAAAACCATAAGATCCATTTAGAAGACCGTCAACAAACCACTTGAATCCCACCGGTACTTCTGCAAGTTGCCGGTCGATGGATTTTGCCACGCGATCAATCATGCTGCTTGATACGAGTGTTTTCCCGATCGCAGCTTCATCACTCCAGCCCGGCCGGTTCTGAAAAAGGTACTGAATAGCCACCGCGAGATAGTGATTTGGATTCATCAGGCCGCTTTTTGTTACAATGCCGTGGCGGTCGAAGTCTGTATCATTTCCGAAGGCGATATCGTATTTGTCTTTCAGATCAATCAGGCTGGCCATGGCGTGCGGTGATGAGCAATCCATACGGATTTTGCCGTCTTTATCTACGGTCATAAAGCGGAATGTGGGGTCCACCTCTTTATTCACCACCTCAATATTCAGGCTATATTTTTCAGCGATGGGTTCCCAGTAATCAATACCGGACCCGCCCATAGGATCTGCCCCGATTTTGAGGCCGGATTCACTAATAACTTTCATATCGATTACGTTACCGAGATCATTCACATAAGGCGTGATATAATCAAAAGCAGAGACGTTAGATTTCTTCAGCGCATTTGCCAGCGATATTCGTTTCACATCAGCAAGCTGACTCTGCAGGTGACGGTTTGCGGTTTTTTGAATAACATTTGTGATATCTGTTCCGGCAGGCCCCCCGTGAGTGGCATTATATTTAAACCCTCCGTCAGACGGAGGATTGTGCGACGGCGTAATCACCACACCATCGGCTTTCTGCTTGCTTTCACCACGGTTCCAGGCAAGTATAGCGTGAGAAACGGCAGGCGTAGGCGTATATCCAAAATCTGTTTGGTAGCGCACCTCTATATTATTTGCAGCAAATACCTCTATGGCAGACACGAGGGCGGGTTCGGATAGTGCATGGGTGTCCATTCCAATAAATAGCGGACCGGTAATTCCGTTTTCCTCCCGATAGTCGGCCACGGCCTGGCTGACGGCAAGAATATGATCTTCATTAAATGTGGTATCATGAGATGTACCGCGATGGCCGGATGTTCCAAAGGAGACAGACTGAAGCTTATTACCTGGATCGGGCTCTTTGGTATAGTAGTTTGTAATGAGCCTGGGAACGTTTTCAAGAATTGAATAGGGCGCTTTTTTTCCTGCAAGGTTGTGATCAGCCACGGTTATTCTCCGTTATAAAGTTGGGTTTACGTTTTTGTGAAACGAAAATTGAAAATGATAGATAATGCAGTAAATGGCAAGTAAAAAGAGATTCGGCCACCGGATAACAAAAGTTAGGTTAAAAGTATTAGAGGAGTATTATAGTATCACCCGGAATGATCATGCAGTTAGATGCATTAACTTATATAACTCATTGAAATACAATATTTTAAGAAGCGATCACAGACATCGTTCTTTTCAATATCTAATAATTAATTTTTTTAAAAACTGATACCTTATGAGTAACAAAGTAGCACTATTGGGATGGAGTCTTCCCGCAATTGAAAGCATGCAAAAAATGGACAGGCCATTTGTGGTGGTCAGCTTTCCTGAATTTGCCGATACTGCCAAAGATAATGACATCCCTTTTTTAGGCTGGAATTTCAAAGACTGGAACGAAAAATCAAACAGTCTGCAGCTTAAAGAGCTATTGGATAAGCACAGTGTGGACTTTGCCGTTCCACTTTACGAGGAAACAGTAGAATGGGCCGGTGCGCTGAATTCTATTTTCAGGGACGATCCGCGACTTTTGAACCGTGCGTATTTATTCCGTAATAAGGCTATTATGAAGCGTAAAGCACTGCTTGCCGGATTACGGGTGGGTTTGTTTGAAGAGGTTTACACACGGCAGGGTGTTCACGATTTTATGGATCGTCTGAACGAAGCAAACCTGCAGCTGCCGGGCGAAGAGGATGCCTGGGTACACCTGAAACCGTTTAGCGCGGCCGGTACGGTAGGGCATAAGTTATTGCGAACCAAGAATGACATTGAAGAGAAGGTTATCGATAAAGACTTTCCCTGTATGGTGGAGAGTCATCTGCCGGGCAAAGAGTTCTCATGCGAGGCGTTCATTCACAACGGAGAGATTCGGTTTCTGAATATTACAGAGTACGTCAAGCTCGGTTATTCCAATTTTGTCCCCGCCGGACCGGAGCTTGAAGCCAAGCGTCCGCTGATCCGCGATGCAATGGAGCGACTCGTGAAATCATTTGGCATTGAATATGGAATGATTCACCCCGAATGGTTTCTGACTGAAGATAATACTCTCAATTTTGGGGAGGTAGCATGCAGAATTCCGGGTGGCCACATTTACGAGCTGATCGAAAAAGCTCACGGTTTTGACCCAATCCAGGCGCTTGTGCTCTGCAGTGATCCGTCAGCTACTGAAGAGGAAGTGAAGAATTTCTTTCCTGACAAGGAGATTAAAGAAAACCAGAATTATGCCGGTAGCGTGATGGTTTACCCGAAACCGGGCCGCATCACAAAACTTCAGATTCCGGACGAACTTAAAGAGGACTCCTTCTTTGAGGATCACACACTCTATGCGCCTTCCGAACACAAAGTATCTGATCAGCGGGAAGGGTTTGGAAATCACTACGGCACTGTGTTCTTCAACGGAGATGACCCTGACCGTATGCGCGAACTTCTGCGGCACTACCAAGACGTGGATTTTTATGCGTAACTTCTATTGACCATAAATACCGAATAGTTCAGAAACAATCTGGCGTGTCTATTATATGATCTGTTACCACATCCAATAAAAAGGATAGTGGTGCAGATTTTTTTATAATGATAGGCGTTTATACGTTTAATGAATCTGCATCAAAAATACATTTTCAGAAACTCGATTTAAAAGAACAGCACAACAATTGAAAAAAAGCAGTAAAAATATATCTAAAGGCGTTAAAAATAAATTTTATGAGACACTTGAAAACTACTCGGAGGCAACACCGCTTTTAGCAGAATCCCACAAGAAGAAACTTCTCAGCAGCCTCGATGTTCTCACCGATAGTAAGGCAGGAGTACAATTTTTGTATGAGAGAATTGATGAGCTTGTAAACGCAGGAATATTCACAGATACCATGTGGGATGATCCGGCCCGGCTTGTGCCCACACTTGTTGGCGGAACACTTAAAGCCGGTGGCCATAATACGATTGTTGAAATCATCAGCGAACTGCGGATTATCGCCGTTGCCAATGAAAAAATCCGTTACAAAAATTTCTCTGCCGGCAAAGCCAGTACATTTTTGGAAGACGCACTCGTAAATAACTTGGATCTAATATTCCCCGGCGGATCAGAGGAAGATCGTAATATTGAGGAGGCGACGCGTCGAAAAGTGGATCTTCTGTTTGATTTTCTGACAGAACAAATACCTATAAGCAACATAAAAGGTCGCCTATCAACGGAGATTGAGCTGATTTGTGCCCAGCGGCCAGTGGTCACAGATCGGGTGTTAGAAATTATCCGCACGGTGAAAGAAGAAATTAATCTCGATCCCGATAATGAGGAAGACCGGCGCCTTAATAAATATGTTAAAGCAGTATTCGCTCCCTCTGAGAAAGCCGGTGAATTGTCACCGGAAGAGTACGATGCTTACCTTGAAACAGCCAAACGCAAAGAGATTATCGCGGAGTGTGAAGCGCTGGCTGACACGATGCATAAAACCGGGCTTGCAGTGGCATATCACGCGAAACTTCTTCGTAGTGTAGCCAGCGACGGTGCACTTGTAAAACTGGCGCTTGGCCTCGACAACGTAGGTAAGGCCGAGTACGATAAACATAAAAAGTTCGTCAGTGAACTTATTACCGCCGTTATTCATCCCGATACGGCGCGATCGTGTTTCGGTCTCTCCAAACTCCTGGAGCGCTCACTGTTATCGCACCAGCCGGTAAAAAGCGGCCTGCAGCGATTGCTGGGAATGGAACTGGACACTGCAATTGCCGAGCACATCCGGATATCACGAAAAAACAGTAGTCTCAGTTCCACACAACTTCTCACGGCTGATTGTCTTGGTATTCTCGGTCAGCCGCTTGGCGTGGGGCAGGGATGGAATCCCACGTGTCAGTCTGCCCGTGGAATTAGTTTATGGAGCAGCCACGCGCCCGGTAAACTGCTGCGTATGATTGAAAGCGCGGCCAAAGCCAATAGTTTGTGGATGAGGTTCGAGGGACAGATCATAAAATCGGAAGAACTGGGGCTGGGCCTGGTGAAAGAGCTGGATTATAACCTTGATGCTGTATCGGTTGTGTTAGTGCCGCATCTTGACAAAATATATAATGAGATGATGCGCCGGGCTTCTAACCGTGCCGATGATCCTCACAAGTGGGTTAATCCCGCAATGTACGGCCATTGGATCCCGACCGGATTTATCTCAGCCTACGATTATCTGACGAACTCCATCAAAAATTACGAAACGTTTATTCGCACATTTTATATCACCCATCACCCCGATTATAACGGCGGCAATGACCTTGCATATCCTAACCCGGTGGGCATATTTCTGACATCATCAACCGGTAAGCTGATTGGATTTCACGCTGTTTCGATCCTTCGGGTCCGAAAAGTGAAGGGGCAGGTTCGTGTATATATTCTCAACCCGAATAACGAGGGGCGGCAACGCTGGCAGGATAACATGCGCCCAACCGTTGCCGGCAATGGAGAACGCGCCGGGGAGTCATCACTCCCGTTTCACCAGTTTGCATCAAGGCTGTACGCTTACCATTACAATCGGTCCGATCTGAACGATTTGAAAGAGGTGAGTGAAGAAGAGGTTCAAAAGGTAAAAGAGCTGGCAAAAACAAGCTGGGGTGATTCATACCAGTGGATGGAGACAGCCGGGCTGGCACTTTAGAAAAATTACCTGTAACAACTATCAAAAAAATAATACTAATAAATTTACATCAATGGTTCGGCACTCATCCAGGATAGAATTAAGCCAGTCGGCTCTGAAGCAAAATCTGACATTTATCCGCAAAAAAATTGGCCCGGATGCGATCTTTTCTTCTGTTGTGAAGGCCAATGCGTTTGGTCATGGTATCGAAACATTTGTTCCTATGGCAGAAAAGGCAGGCGTCAGGCATTTTTCTGTTGCCTCAAGTTACGAGGCGTGGGAGGTCAGCGAAGCGTGTGCGAATGATAGCACCATTATGATTATGGGAATCCTCTATGATGATGACCTTGAGTGGGTCATTAGCAACGAGGTCGAATTTTTTGTATTTGATATACCGCGCCTCAAAAAAGCAAAACAGGTCGCTGAAAAGCTGGATAAGAAAGCGATTATTCATCTTGAGGTTGAGACCGGCGGTAACCGGACAGGCCTGGATGAATCTGAACTTAAAACAGCACTTAGCTATATAAAGAGGCACAGTGATTACCTGCAGTTTGAAGGATTTTGTACTCATTTTGCCGGCATTGAATCTCTTTCGAACCAGTTTCGGATTCAGAAGCAGAAAGATAAATTTCATGAGCTTTATAAGGTTGTCGAAGATGAGGGCCTGTCTCCAAATCTAAAGCATACCGCTTGTTCTGCTGCAGCACTTGCATTCCCTGAAACAGTTATGGATTTGGTACGGGTTGGCACCGCTCACTATGGGATGTGGCCAAGCCCGGATATTTACAATCTTCATCTTCAGCAAACCGGCAAATCCAGGGATGCCCCGCTCAAGAGGGTGTTGAGCTGGAAGACCGATATCATGCACATTAAAGAGGTGAAGAAAGATGAATTTGTCGGATACGGTACCAGTTTCCAGGCACCACAGGAAATGACAATTGCTGTTTTGCCTCTTGGCTACAGCAATGGCTATCCGCGTGCGCTATCCAACAGGGGAGAGGTACTTATCCGCGGCAAAAAAGCACCGGTCGTGGGACTCATCAACATGAATGTGTTTATGGTGGATGTGAGTCATATCGGCGAAGCCAAAGTGGGAGATGAAGCGGTTTTGATTGGCCGCCAAAGCAATCATGTGATAAGCATACGGTCATTTTCAGAATTTACAAATGCTATTAATAACGAACTTGTGAGCCGTCTGCCACAGGCTATTCCGAGGTATGCAGTGAAGTAGACCCACCCCTCCGTCTCCCCTCCCTACGCCGAAAAGCTCGACGCATGGAGGGGAGAGGCAATAGATCGGAAATGGGAAATCGAAGATCTCACAAAATGCTAAATCAAAATGGTTACGATTTCTTTAAAAGCTTCTCGGTTGAATGATTTAGGAGTTTTGAGATTTAGCGTCGTAGCTATTCAGTGATCTTATCTCGAAAGAATAAGGCCCTCTAAAAATCCCCTCTCGGAGAAGGGAAAAGCACATCAAAACGAGCACAGCACGAAGGGGTGTGTTGATGGGACAGGAAGCGTTCCGCGATGTCGACTTTCGATCCAGGTCCAGGACATACCCCTGAATCTTGAAAGGCTCGCTTCGCTCACTTTCTCAATTCTGTCCCCTCTTCCCATTGGGATCCCTCCGGGGGGAGATGGGATTTGTCAAAGCCCAATGTTAGATCTTGTTGCTGAGTGTGGAAATTGTGATGGCAGAAGAAATCCCCTCTTGAGAGGGGAAAAGCACATCAAAACGGGCGCAGCTCGATTGTGATGGCGAGGGGTGTGTTGTTGTGGCAGTAGGTGTGGCGCGATATCGACTTTCGATCCAGGGCTCGGGCACACCTCTGAATGTCGAAAGATTCGCTTCGCTCACTTTCTCTATTCTGTCCCCTGGAGATGGGATTTGCGATCCTCTTAAATTTTTTTCTAAAGAACAAATCTGTAAGGAAACAGCAGTTATAGGATCATACTCATAACCATTCAACAAAACCGAAGGGTGAGTATGAGACGACCAATTATTCCCTACAATCCAAAGCTAAAACAAAAAGCGAGGCGACTCCGTAATAACAGCACATTGAGTGAAGTGATATTATGGAGACACTTGAAAGGTAAACAAATGACAGGGTTTGATTTTCATCGCCAGCGGCCTGTTGGCAACTATATTGTGGATTTTATCTGCTGTGAACTCTACCTGGTGATTGAGCTGGATGGATACACACACATGCTGGAAAGACAAGGTGAGAAAGACGAGATCAGGGAGAGTAATCTAAAATCGTTCGGACTCCACATTATAAGGTTTTGGGATGAGGAGGTTTATGATGAAATTGACAATGTCCTCAGGGTGATTGAGGATGTGGTTAGTAAACAAAAGAATAAATTAGGCCTCTAAAATCCCCTTTTGAGAGGGGTGCGTTGATGGGGCAGTAGGTGGGGCGCGACGTCGACGTTCGACCCAGGCCTCGAACACACCCCTGAATGTCGAAAGACTCGCTTCGCGCGCTTTCTCTTTTCTGTCCCCTCTCGAGATGGGATTTATTGAAGCCCAATGTTAAATCATATTGCTAAAGATAGAATTTATAAAAGTCCAAATAATCCCCTCTTGAGAGGGGAAAAGCACATCAAAACGTGCAAAGCGCGATTTTGATGGCGAGGGGTGTGTTGTTGAGGCAGGAAACGTTGCGCGATATCGACGTTTGATCCAGGTCCCGGACACACCCCTGAATGTCGAAAGACTCGCTTCGCGCGCTTTCTCTTTTCTGTCCCCTCTTCCCATTGGGATCCCTCGGGGGGAGATGGGATCTGTCGAAGCCAATACAGACATTGTAGCCAAACAAAAAGATCAATGTGATCACCAAAATCTACTCATTTAGAAAAGAAATGGATCTCCAAACTATTCATGGAGAGGCACGGTGCAGGTAAACATGTTAACAAGTAAGATTTGCAATGGATCCAGATTCATCACCTAAAATTCTATTCCTCCAATTCTCTAATCAACTTAAAAAACCAATCAACTATTTCACAAATATCTACTTCTTAAATAGTCCCGGATTGCGGTTGATAAACTTTCTGATCCACTCATCAACAAAAAAGGATTGGCCTGTTTTTAAATACCACCAGCCTGTGATACTGATAATAAAGGCACCCGCGGCATTCACAATCATATCCCACATGGTATCGGTGAGGCCGGATGGATCTCCAAGCATCGGTTTTTGCATATTCATCTTGAAAGTTTGATCGATGGTAAATTCGAAGATTTCCCAGAACGTGCCAATTGCAATGGCGAACAGAAAAGCGAAGAAAGCAATAAATCCGGGTGTCAGATTCAGACGTACCCGATCGGTTTCATTCAAAATATAAACCATTAAAAAGCCGATGACTCCCATCAGCAGGCCTGCTGTACCATGCAGCGCAATATCCCACCACCAGAGCCGCTGGTAGAATTCCTGTACTTCGCCCAGGTAAAGCGCTGCAATAGAGAACGTAACAGCAGAAATGTGAAATTCTGCCGGTACGACAACGTTTAGCTGATGTCGAAAAAGGATGGGAGCCAACAGTGTGAAAATGATAAGCAACACAAGGAAAAAAGATAGCCATCGTCCATTATAAAGCAGGTACGCCCCTTCAACTGACATCAACAGCAGTAAGAGTCGAACTAACAATCTATGAAGCCTATTTTCATCAGGCTGATCTTTGTTATTGCCAGCCTGTTGGGTCGCCGGTTTGTCAGTCATTTTTGGCAATAACCCAAACGGCATGAATGATGCCGGGAATAAATCCAAGAATGGTCAATAAAATATTCAGCCAGAATGCCGGTTTGATACCAATCGTAAGAAATACACCAAGAGGCGGAAGGATAATTGCGAAAATAATTCTTAGTAGGCTCATGTGACGTGTACTTTTTTTATTAATTGAAATGAAATATAAGGGTGATTATGTTTGTATCAATCTACACAAAATCATACAGTTTGTTTCGAACATGATCACGTGGATTGGAGTTTAGATTTGGTAAGGTTTACATCAAGAGGGCTCATATACAGTGCTGTTGAAATGTCGGCGCTGATAGTGAACCCATTTTCCCGGAGATTTTTGCGGGCACTATCCATTACCTGTGTTTTGATGAGAGCAAGGGTTTTCTCCTGATCTTTTGCATTAATCCAAAAAAACACCTGAAGCTCAACAAACCCAGGATCGAAGGCTTTAATCTGCACGATAGGTTCCGGAGTGGTAAGTACACCGGAAATTTTCTGAGTGGTTTCAAGTAGCAGCTTAGCTGCAGCGCCGGAATCATTTGAATAGTCGATTCCCACGGTAAAAGAACCGCGTCGCAGCCCGTCGCGAGTATAGTTAAATAGCGGTTTGGTGAACAGCTGCGAGCTTGGTACATATACATCACACCCTTCTGCGGTTCTGATATGGGTATGACGGAGTTCGATACTTTCAACATTTCCCATAATTCCCTCGGTTTCTATAAGATCATCTGTTGTAAATGGGCGGCTAAAGGCAAGGAAGAATCCGGCCAGGAAATTTTCACCAATATCTTTGAATGCAAATCCCAGCATAACAGCTGTGAGACCTCCGCCAGCAACAAGGCTTGCAGCAAGTGTATTGTAGCCGATGAGATTCAGAAAAACTATCGTGGCAATTAGTATAAAAATCCCTTTTATCATTTTTCTGAAAAAGGTGTGATATGTTTCCGGAAAGCCGCCGCGGCTAATTATTTGAATGGTAGCAGCTGCTATCACTTTTCCCACCAGGTAGATCACGATAAATATTATGATGCCGATTAGCAGGCGAGGCAAAAAATTGAAAAAGAGTTCAAGTTCTGCATAAAACGCATCAACCAGGGATTCTAATAGAGACATGAAATGTGATGTTTGGAGCGTGTGAATTCATAGATATCAGCCGGTCAATATCCGAATGCTGCGCATCATTTACCAATGGCAGCTATAAAACCCGATGGAGGAGCGACGGGATTTTGTTACGAACCTGTTTCATGCGTGCCGGATCAATAGTGGCAATCGCGATGCCGGGGTCGGTTCCGGCATGAGCGATAATATCGCCCCATGGATCGATAATCATGGCATTACCGTGCGTTTTCCTTGTTTCGCCGTGAGTACCCGTTTGTGCCGGGGCAAACACATAGGCTGTATTTTCAATAGCCCTCGCCTGAAGTAACGGCTCCCAGTGATCTTTACCTGTTGTAGCTGTAAATGCTGATGGAACCGTGATGAGATCTGCGTGCTGGTCGATCAAGGCTCTGTAGAGTTCGGGAAATCTGAGATCGTAACATACGCTGAGTCCGAGTGTTCCCAGCGAGTCTGTGGTATATGTGACCGGTTTATTTTCACCCGGCTTGATGTCATCAGATTCACGGTATTGCTCGCTGTCTGACAGCTCAACATCAAACAGATGAATTTTATCGTATTTGGCCACAACATCACCGGCCGGATTAAAGAGAAGGGACCGGTTATAGGTTCTGCCGTCATCAGCTGGAACGGGAATAGTGCCTCCTAACAAATAGATATTGAATTCGGCAGCTGTCTCTTTCAAGAAGTTGTAAGACCGACGGGAAATTTTGTCAGCCCGCTTCTTCCGTTGGCTCAAATGTCCCAGAAATGAGAAGTATTCCGGCAGACCTACAAGTTCGGTACCCTCATCAGCAGCCGCCCGGATCCATCGCCGGGCCTCCTTTAAATTGAGGGCCACATCCGGCTGACTGTTCATCTGAACCACGGCTGCTTTGTATGTTTTCATTGCGTTAAGATAAGAGACAATTAATTTTTCGAAGCGGCGGCTTTAGCCTTATCCAGCGTCGGATAGTAATTAAAGATCGTGAAGAGCTTGGAAACTTTAAACAGGCTCTCAATTTTATCGGATGCCTCACACAAAATGAAGTCGCCATCGGCTTTTCGAAGGCTGGTAAGCGCGGCGATAAACATCCCAAGCCCGCTTGAATTTAAAAAATCCACGCCACCCAGATCACCAATTACAGTTGTGGTACCTTCTTCAATGAGGTCCTTAATTTTCGCATGAAACTCTGCAGTTTCCGCTCCCATAAGCCTTCCTTCAAATGATATAATTACAGTATTTTCAATATCGGACGAGTTGATTGTGTAGTTCATAAAGCGTTTTGTTTGATTGAGATATTAAGAGTTACACCCTGAATCTTTGCTGAATATTTGAAAATCGAACTCACTTTGCAACATTTATTAAGCGGCCAGATAATTTCGGCAATAACTATCAGGAATAAGTGACGGATACGTGAAATGATTGTCTGAGTTACCCCTCTGTAGAAACTGTTTACAAATCTGCTCATATATACTCTTACATACGTTTTGGCAACAATTTCCGGCTTATCCAAAGAATAACGGGGGAGATTATAACCGTGGGCAGAAGCCAGACAATCCATTCAGGATCGGTTTCAACATTCACAACCAAAAATGTAGTAGTGGCTGTAATAGTGGCGGCCATCCTGGAAACGAGATGGGACCTGATTCTGGATTTCCTTTTAAGCGGCCCTTTTCTGAACTGGCGAAATTCTTGAAATGCGAGCCAGCAACCGATGCCCCAAAAACCATCAGCGTAATGCCGTTTCCATCCCCTGACTGAGTTGACCAGCCGCCCCACCCAACCATCACCAGCCCCGTGACGCCCATAATAATGGCTGCCGCAAAATCCTGGTTACAGGGTACACCGCTTCGGTTCAAAGCCTTTCGCCAACCGGTCCATGCCAGGTAGAAACTGAAGATACCGATTAAAAATAGAAACAGGTTTGGCTTGATGAGTGTCATGGGCAGTGTTGTTACAAATACCAGAGTCATTCCCGAAAAGAACAGTCTGCCGGCGTTGAGATGCCACTTGTGCCGGACATCGAATATTTTGGTAGAAGCGACACCCAGTGCGCCGAGAAGAGCCAGGCTTCCACTGGTGATGTGAATGATGAGGAGTGTAGTGAAGATCATAAATTGATGAACAATTATTTCGGTCAATAAGCAAAAAAATGAGTTTAAATCAGTGTGAAGAAATCAAATTTTTATGAAAATTGAGATGGATAATGAACTTTATTTGCAAGCACTGCCTTGTTGAAGTAGAGCTGTTTCTTACGGCCAAGTCACAAATAGTTATCAAAAGATGGCCACTCCGGCCACGTTAAGAAATTTATTGAATCACATTAAAATCAGGAAAATCCATGCGTTTACTCACTCTGCTTTTGTCATTTTTTTTCATTTTCTCCGCTTGCAGTCAAACTACTGATTCCGATCCCGATAATGGCGAAGATAATGGCAACGGTGATGTTATAGAGGGAACGGTGGTAGATGCTTTTCCGAACCTGGACTTTATCCGCCCGCTGAATATTCAGCATGCTGGAGATGGCACCAACCGACTGTTTGTGGTAGAACAGGCAGGCACCATATCAGTGTTTTCGAATGACCCCGACATAACGGATCGAGAAATATTCCTGGATATTGAGGGCCGGGTCACTGATATCTCAAATGAGCAGGGACTGCTGGGGCTGGCATTTCACCCTGACTTTGAGACCAACGGCTACTTTTATGTGAATTACACGGCTCCGGCGCCAGACCGAACCGTGATCTCACGGTTCAGCGTGTCAGATGACGATCAGAATCGTGCAAATCCTGCCAGTGAAACAGTATTGCTAACCTATAATCAGCCGTATGGAAACCATAACGGTGGTCACATCGCGTTTGGGCCTGACGGATATCTTTACATTGCCGCCGGCGATGGCGGAAGTGCCGGTGATCCGGAAAATAACGGCCAGGACCGCAGTACTCTGCTTGGATCGATTCTGCGGATTGATGTGGATTCACAAGACAACGGTAATGAATACGGTATACCTGATGACAATCCTTTCGCCGGAAACGAGCAGGGATACCGGGAAGAAATATTTGCATACGGGCTCAGAAATCCGTGGCGTTTCAGTTTTGATGCAGAAACAGAAAAGCTATGGGCAGGCGACGTAGGACAAAATACCATGGAAGAGATCGACATTATTGAAAGCGGCCTTAATTATGGATGGAATATTATGGAAGGCACGATGTGCTATCCTCCGGGGACTGAGTGTGACACAGAGGACCTCGAGCTGCCGGTATATGCCTACAATCACAGTGAAGGCGACCGGTCTGTCACTGGCGGATATGTCTACCGCGGAAGCGATATCCCAGGTCTGACCGGCTACTATATTTATGCTGATTTCGTATCGGGGCGGATCTGGGCGCTGGATACGTCGGATTTAGAGAATCCTGATAACACAGAACTATTCGATGCCGATTTCAGAATTTCGTCATTTGGTGTGGATCAGGAGAACGAGATTTATATCACAGGGTTCGATGGAAATATTTACCGGTTTGGTGAGGATATTGTGGATGAGTTGTAGTTTGTTAATCTTTGATACTTTTTCATTTCTCCTTCCGTAGACGGAGCCCTCGGGGCTGTTCCCGGGGCGACAGCGTCATGGTTGATGGGAGCTCGGCGCGAAAGCCACAGTAGTTGAACCGGGTTCCGTAATGCACCACGATAGTTCATCTATTAACCTAAAGTTTATAGGTTTATGGAGCTAACTAACCATTGGCTATTGCTTGTTCGTTAGCAGTGCGATCTACCAGCCGCCAGCTGAAAGTGTTGGTGTCAAACAGGATGCGGTAGGTGCGATCGTCATCAGCCACAACAATATAATGGAAGTGGCGGCCCTTGCCCCGGCGGTCGCTGTGAAACTGACGAATCTCTTTGATCTGATATGAAGATCCGTTTTGTGTTTCGAACCGATAGGGAGTAATCTGGTACGGGATATTTTGGCTGGGAACACCCCGAAAGACGCTTAGTACATTAATAGGCGGATAATTGTCTGCATTCATTGTTTGGTTGATAGGTTGATTGGTTAATTTGTTAAATAGTGAATTGGTAATACCTGAATTAATCTATACATCAGAGATGACATCTCATTGTCACACCTTTTCTGAAAAAATCAGACGCTCAAAAAATCGTATATTGATTTAATTCATAAAGCCAATCCAATTTCAAATGTGAGTGTTAATGCGCCGCAGTGTCAGAAAAAGTCTCGTAGTTCTTTCGATTGCCATCACGATCATCGTTTTGATTGTGATCGTAAATCAGCTCGTTCAGTTTTCTGCTTTTCTTAGCCAGATCAACCCTGTCCTCGGTCAGGTTTCCCTTGGCTTGTTCATGCTCATCCTGTTGCTTGCGGTGCTTACGCCGGTCTACCTGTACGTGAAACTACCGGGTCCGCTCATTCCTCCTAAAGAATCTGAAGGTCCAGTTCATGAAGCGTATATCCGGAAATTGGCAAAACGTTTGTCAGCCAACCCTGTGGTAGATACCGACATGGTGGAGGGGCTGGAAGATGTAAAAGCTGTCATCAAACAACTGGACGAAAAGTCGGATCTATCTATCAAGCGCTCAGCGAACCGTGCATTTATCACTACCGCCATATCGCAAAATGGAGCGCTTGATGCGTTATTTATTCTCGGGCTTCAGTTCAGGCTGATCTGGGAGATCGCCCATATTTATGAACAGCGCCCGACGCTCAAAGATCTGAGTTTTTTGTACACCAATGTGCTGGTTACCGCTTTTATAGCCAGTAGTATTGATGAGGCGGAATACTACGAAATTGTCGAATCGTCGATGTCGCAGGGTATAGGGTCGGTGCTGTCTATGGTGCCCGGCACGGCGTTGATCGTCAACTCGGCCATCACCGGTAGTTCCAATGCTTTTTTGACGCTCAGGATCGGTAAAGTCACCCAGCAGTATTGCGGATCACTTGTGAGACAGGAACGCCAGACGATTCGCAATTCGGCCACTGCTAAGGCAGCGAAAATGCTGGCCGGTATCGTCTACGACGGAAGCAAGAAGCTGGTTCGTTATATGGGATCGGCACCGCTGAGGCTGGCGTCTAAACCATTTGCAAGACGCAAAAAGGATAAGAAATAAGTTGTACTTCAGGTGTTGCTAAACTAAATGCTGCCAGAAGGATAGACAGTTTAGCCATCTGAACACTTTCATCTCTTTTGTCGTTATCAAAATAGAAGAGATAATATGAACTAAATAATCCTAAATCTATGAATATGAAAGAGAAAACGGTAAGTAAAATGGAAGACCGGCTAAATAAAATTGAGCGTTTAATTGCAGAAAACGGTGTTGGTTCTGATTATCTCAGCCGCGCAGAGCGAATACAGCGGGATATTAATATTGCCCTTTTTGCAGGAGCTGTAGGGTTAGCCGCCGGCGTTGGTGTGTGGGCTTGGTTTAAAATGAAAGATTAGTGCCTGATCCACATCGCAGATAAGAGTTACGGGATTCACAAGTGCTGGCTAAATGCATGTATCTGAATTATGGAGAAGAACTTCTAAACAGATGACAGGCATCATAATGGGCGATACCTAGTGTCATTTCAATCTTCATTTGTCGCATAAAGAGCTGACAGCATTCCCGGTGCTTTGCAGAGTTTCTGTCAGCAACAAAAACCAACGCTGTCAGATCCGGTAGGTGTACCGCTGTTGCGGCACCTTCGGCGGACAGGTTGCTTACGTCATTTCATATTTGACTTAACACTAGTATCTGTGATGCTTTTTTAACAATTATGATGACAGGAACAAAATGGAATATGATATGATTTGGATCCCCGTAACAAAGGTGATCTACTCTATGTTTTTAGGAGGTCTGATCGGATTTGAAAGAGAGCTCGCCCAAAAACCTGCAGGCCTTCGAACGCATATGCTGGTTGCGGGGTCTGCCGCGCTAATGATTATTCTGGGTGATATCCTGATACATAATTATAACGGCGGAACCGTCGCGCACATCATTCAGGCCGATCCCATTCGTATTATGGAAGCTATCATTACAGGAATCAGCTTTCTTGGGGCCGGCACAATTATTTTCAAGAATCAGGAGGAAACCGTGGAAGGATTAACCACGGCGGCATCCATATTATTTGCATCAGCGATCGGTATAGCTGTGGCAATCCAGCAATACCTGTTGGCGGGAGTCCTTGCCATTCTGGCTATACTGGTATTGTTTGGTATGGGATACGTTGAGCGGTTTATTACCCGGTTACGACCGTATGTTTACGGAGATAAAAAAGAGGATTGATAGAGTGCAGTGTTTTCCGATTCAAAAAGCAAATCGTCCATGGACAGTACCGGTCCCCAATTCATAGATCATTAAGTTTATGAGTTTGATTCAAGCGGTGTATGGTACTATCTGATTCAGATTGTACCTGCAACTTCTTCTGCTAAAGACATTTGGCTATTCAGGGTGAGCGCCGAAACCTGCTACTTTGGGATTGAAATGAGCGGGCAGCATGTTATTATTAAAGGCAGCTGTTCACTTCACATTTCAAAAAAATTTAAAAAATTATGTCGAAAACCAAGATAGCACTTGTAACCGGCGCCAACCGGGGAATTGGGTTTGAAACCTGTCGTCAGCTGGCTGAGAAGGGATTTACCGTAATCCTGACCAGCCGAAATCGTGAAAAGGGAAAGCAAGCTGCTGAGAAGCTGAGGCGGGAATATTCTGACATTGAGTACCACCAGCTGGATGTGACAGACGATGAAACTGTCATGCATGTCGCCGACTATGTAAAAGAGTCCCACGGCCGGCTGGATGTACTTGTAAACAACGCTGGCATCAATTACGACAGCAATGAGCATGCCATAACCGCCGATCTGGATATTGTCCGCGATACGCTCGAGACAAACCTGCTTGGCCCATGGCGGGTGAGCAAAGCATTTATTCCTCTAATAAAGAAGAGTGAGTCCGGACGCATTGTGAATGTATCCAGCGGCTCGGGTGCACTGAACAATATGACCGGCGGCACCCCGGCTTACGGAGTGTCTAAGACGGCTCTCAACGCCCTTACGGTAAAGCTGGCGGATGAGCTGAAGGGCTCAGGTATTTTAGTTAATGCCGTTTGTCCCGGATGGGTGCGTACCGATATGGGCGGATCGGCAGCGCCCCGCAGCAAAGAGGAGGGAGCGAGCGGAATTGTCTGGGCAGCCACACTTCCCGGTGATGGTCCAACCGGCGGTTTCTTCCGGGACGGAAAGCGGATTGAATGGTAGAATATTCGTAAATAGGAAAGCGATAGTATCTCCGAGATTTGAGTCAAGATGCATCAACTAATGCAACCACGATTTCCGGATCAGTTTTGAAGATATCCATAAACTCAATTCCTGACTGAAATAGATCCATTGCACTATTTCAGTCCCGCGAGTGACGACCGCTCAGTAGACTCAGGTTTCGCCGTAGGCATCCAATGGACAACGTGGGAATCAAGAAATGCCCCAACACCAGGAGTCCGTGATACAGACGGCACGTCGTTCATATTTTAAAAGAGTTTATTACCGATTTAGCCATTTTTAGGTATACACCAAATAAAGATGCAAAAGTCTCCCTGATCATTTGGATATGGTATTGGTACTGGACCAGCGGGAGAAGGAGCAGGAGTCTTATATTGAAATACAGGGTAGGATGAATTATTGATTATTATATCCTTTTGAGGTACCGCGGGAGCTCTCATAAATGTAGATTTACTTTTTAAAGCACCGCGGACATCTCCTGCAGAACTAACAATCCAGCCTGCTTCAATGTCATCACGGATTGATGGATCCCCCATCACGCGGTAAACCCCTGCATCGTCATGAGTGATAGGCGAAGCAGTGAATGAATAATTGCTCCCATTTCTTAACGTCACTTTTCCCGAAAAAGATGAGCCTGCAAATTGTGCCGAAATTTGAGCCCCGGCATCATTTGTAAAGTTAATATCAGAAGGATCTTTTATTGTAGATCCGCTAAACCATTCAGAAATTTCTTCGTCCCCGTTACATATATAGACAATGCCATCACTTTTACCCACCAAAATTGAGATAAAAGCATTTGTCCCATCCACACTACCCATAAATCCATTGTCACCCTGAATATCAAATAGGGTGATCCCGGGTTCAGTTGATGAACTACAAGAAATCAATGAAAACAGGAAGAGTAGTATAGGGACTAATAAAAGTGACTTCATTTTCTCCTTCAAGGTTTAATGAAAGACAAAACTATAATTGAGCAAGAGTAAAGCTTAACTCTGGTGATCATTAATAACTAAGCTCAGTCAATCGGTGAGAGGCAAAAATTGTATTTTTAAAAAGTCGATTTTTGTATCCAAAATCATATTACTCTATTCAATTTGATTGTGCAAATGAAGTGAAGGAATGTTCAGATAGAACACTGCTGAAAAATCTGTCAGCAATTGACAGTAATAAGCCGCCAAATCGGTAACTCTCTTAGATTAGCCCGGAGTATGTAGCGGCAGAACAGTATCTTCAAGGGGTTCTTATCCCGACATGAATGTCAGCCTCATTGTGTTATCAGACGTGGTTTCTTGATTTCTAATGTTTAGATCAAAATTAATAAACTGCTCAGTAGGTGAAAGATTTTTCTCAAAAATGAATTCAAACAAATTGAAAGAGAACAGAATCTCTGCCCGGATTTTACTGACAACAGGTCGTGATGCTAATGGAGATTATGCATGATAAATGACACGACCTATTTTTATGCCCTCCCTATATTGAGGAAGATTATAGCTCATTTAATGAGCGTCATCTGATGTGACTGTTCATAGCTGTTGGCCTGCAGATGGTAGATATAGAGCCCGCTTGCAAGATTTGAGGCATCAAAAGTGACCTGGTGATGGCCGGCTTGCTTCTGATCATTGACTAAAGTTGCCACCTCCCGGCCGAGTATATTATACACGATCAGCTCCACGTTGCCGGGCTCAGGCAGTGCGTATTCGATTACTGTAGAAGGATTGAACGGATTTGGGTAATTTTGCGAGAGCTCATGCTCTTCGGGGACATCGACGGCTGGGTCTATGCTGGTGCCGGTCGAGTTGTTGACTTCGATTGTCTCGGTAGCCGAACCGGTCGCCCCGTCATCATCCACCACGGTAAGAGTCACCAGCTTGTCACCAACCTTCGAAAATGAAAAGCTCGTTGTCTGACCGGTTGCTTCGGTCTGCCCATTATTATCGAAATCCCACCGGTACTCCACGATGGTCCCGTCCAGATCGCCGGAACCACTTGCATCGAAAGTGAGTGTCTCTCCAACAGTTGGTGTGCTGGGGTCAAACGTGAAGCTCGCCGACGGTTGCTGGTTCTCACTCTGAATCGTGACCGATGTAGATGTTGTCTCATCCTCGCTGGCAACCGTGGCGGTAAAGTCCCCGGAGTCCCCGATGCTCGTGTCCCAGGTAAGGGTGACCGTCTGACTCTCTCCAGCGGAAAGAGATAGGGACGTAGCGTCTCGTTGAATGCCACCTACCTCCAGGATTGCGTCCTGCGTACCGGACTGATCACCGGTATTCTCAATCGTAGCGGTCACGTCAAGTGACTCCCCTTCGGTTATTGGGGAGTTGGTTCCGTCAATACTCACCGCAAAGTTTTCCTGGGCAAGAACCAAGGCCGATGTAGATGTTGTCTCATCCTCGCTGGCAACCGTGGCGGTAAAGTCCCCGGAGTCCCCGATGCTCGTGTCCCAGGTAAGGGTGACCGTCTGACTCTCTCCAGCGGAAAGAGATAGGGACGTAGCGTCTCGTTGAATGCCACCTACCTCCAGGATTGCGTCCTGCGTACCGGACTGATCACCGGTATTCTCAATCGTAGCGGTCACGTCAAGTGACTCCCCTTCGGTTATTGGGGAGTTGGTTCCGTCAATACTCACCGCAAAGTTTGCCTGGGTCTGACCTTGAGCCATGACGATATTACCAGAAAGCAACGCGCTTACTGCCACTAAAACGAGCACTGAAAAGAAAAGATGAGTAAAATTGTATAAGCGTGGTCTGAAATAAAGAAACATTAACTTTCTAAAATCCATATCGATATATTCTTATATATTGCGTCTCTTATTAACTTTGTTATCACTAAACCAAACAAGCAGCGATTTATCGGCTTTAAGTCATATAAAATCAATCTCTTAAGTGTTTTTATATTAACTGATTAATAGAGTGTGGCGTTCGTCATGATTCTTTAACCACCGTGCACTTCCATATCATGAACAGACCGTCCCTAAGCATCTACAGTGCGAACTAGCTTTTACCAGGAAGTGACTGAATTAATGTTTCTGTTGTCGGATTTCTAGCCAATGTAGCTCCCCAGAATATCGAAAGTAAAACCTAACACCATTCCATCTCCGCTCAGGCGGAGATCCACCCACCAGTGGCAAAGCTGCAGATCAGAAGGCCATTACAGTTAAAAGAGTGAAGTTGATAATAATTCGCTGTTTGATTGCACCAGCCTTGGCTCATCGGTGGATCACCTTCTTCGCGGGGATGGCCATGGAATGGTGAGAAACAGACCAGGTCGCAGGTTTCCCAAAATCTTGGGATCGTCCCGACAATTGAAAAGCATCACAGGTATTTCCTGTAAGGCTTTTTTGTAGGGAGTTCGTTTCAGTAAATCTTCGACTACCACATTTAAACAGGTAGTCGAAAGGCATCAATATTACTATTCCTATTTTTCCGGCATTTGAGGAAGCTACTTACAGACGGCCTATTTTACTAAAATAATCTTCCGGTTAAAGACCTGATTTCCAGCCTGCAGGCGATAGATTTAGAACCCACTGGCCAGGTTCGAAGCGTCTGTATCGCCCTGGTTTTGGTCAACTCATTTTATCAGCGTCATCTGATGTGACTGTTCATAACCGTTGGCCTTTAGATGGTAGATATAGAGACCGCTTGCAAGGTTTGAGGCATCGAACGTGACCTGGTGATAGCCGGCTTGCTTCTGATCATTAATTAAGGTGGCAACTTCACGGCCGAGAATATTATAAACACTCAGCTCCACATGACCGGTCTCAGGCAGTGCGTATTCGATCACCGTAGAAGGATTGAACGGGTTTGGATAGTTCTGCGAGAGCTCATATTCAACCGGTACTCCGGCGGATGGATCAACACTGGTCGGCATAAACGAAAAGGTTTGCGGATCGCTGTACTCACCGAAGCCAACGTCATTTTGGGCACGAACTCTCCACCAGTAGGTGGTTTGATCGTCCAGTTCCTCCAACACAAAAGAAGTGTCGGTAAGGACCGAATCCATCTGAACGGAGGAAAAGCTCTGATCTGTCGCCAGTTCAAACTGATAGTAATCGATTTGTGTTTCGCCTTCCTGCCAGGTAAACAGGACTGAATCGGCGTCAACAAGAGTTGCATCTTCAGGCTTTTCAAGCGTGACAGGAGACGGACGGCCGATATTTTGAAATGTGCAGCGTATGACGTCACCTTCGGTAAGGTCAATAGTAACCGATCCATTATCAACATTCGTTGTGACGCCTTGTTCGGCAGAGCAGGAGATATCAGTCAGTACCCAGTCATCTTCATTGGGAAGCTGTTGAGTAATTTCATAGCTATTTGCCGGCAAAGAAGGAAATGCATCAGTATATGTTACGGTAGAGCTGTTTCCGTCATCGGTAAGGGTAAAATCTCCTATCTCACCAGAACCGCTAAACGTAAACTGTTCTCCACCAGAAGGAGCGGCGTCCAGGATTATTTGAATCTTGCTGTCGGTGTCGCCCAAAAATTCACTCACCTGTTCTTTGGCTACCGGTGTAATAAGCTCACGGGTGTCGATCGCAAAACGCTCATCACCCGTCTGTGCGATGTCGAAGGTACAATTGTCCAGCAGAATTGGATCAGTGATTCCGAACTCTTCACAAACCGACATAGCTTCAGATACCGCATTGGGATCCATGTCGTCGGTTGTAATTTGCTCGCTGGGTATATTCAAATTCTCAAATGTGTCCTTACCAAAAAGTGATTCCTCTTGCGTGATCCGCCAGCTGTCGCCAAACTCCCGGTAAAGTTCTTCAAATGAAAGAGGCGGAATGAGTACCGTCCCGTCACGGGTGGTGAAGTCGTTTGCTGTGTTCCCATCCATATTGCCGAGAAGCCCCTCAAGGGTTCCGGCATAATCGGTGGAGATCATCGGCTCGGCCAATATGCCCATTTCTGTGGCGCTTTGGCGAACGTCTACGCGGTTATTGCCGGCAGGCCATTCGACGATGAAAGTGCGCCCGGATCGTTTGATTGTCCCGCTGCCCGGTAGTGTTATAGGCTCTGCACCCAAGTCAGGAAGATCCATTGCAGTGCCGTTAACCTTAAGTATTGGAACATTTCCGATAGACCCGCGGTCCTCCTCAAAGACCACCGCATCACCATTAACGCTCATTGCAGCAGCAGTGATAATCGTGAAGTTCTGAAAATTTGAGTTGATCCGTTCCAGACGAACCTGCAATTCGAGGTCGTCAATGGTAGAACGGGTCAGTATTAACTCACCGACTGCCTGGAAGTCAAAGTCCTGGCGATCGAAGGTCATAAAATGCGGATGGCCGAATGAGCGGCCGCCTCCATTGGGCCCACTGGGAGGCTGCACAGTTGGACGATATGGGGGCTGGGTTGGGGGTTCCTCGCGACATTTCTCGCGAAAGTTTTCTTCGCGTAGTTTCTCTTCCTCTTCTGAGAGCTCCTCTCCTGTTTCTTCGACAGCATCTGCGTTACTAAAGAGTGATTCAATACTGAGCAGACCTGTTATACCTTCGGCAATTAGGCAACCAGTACCGAGGGATTGTGCGCAAGCTGCCGCAGCGCCTATTGTGAGAACAAAGCCTTTTCCACTACGCCCGACTTCCTGAACCCCGTCTTGGACATCCTTTACTGCGTTTCTTTCAAAATTCTTAAGGTCCTCGATATTTTCCTTGGTCTTTTCAGCAGGTCCAGGTCTGACTTTGTTACACACTGACCCATCATTTAAGAAGACTCCCTGGGCTTCGGATGCGCTACTTGCGGAGGCCGTTCTGACCGCTGCTGTTTTCTGACTCGAACTACTCGCGTTAGCGGTAAACGCAGTGACCATCCCCAGATATAGAAAGGGGTCATGCTTATCAAAATCGCCGGTACGCGCAAAGTCGTTTTCAATGGAAAGGGATACGATTTCAACTTTTATTGAATCGGCAAGAGGCCTCTGCGAGCTGGGAGTGGTCGGCGTAATCTGGATACTCAGGGTTTTCGTGGATTGCGCCGGCAGCTTGTAGAACCAGAGTGGCAACACGGTTTGTCCCTCATTATCCGCATTAAAATATGGATTAAGCTTTTCGATGTCGTCCCGCACATTAGGATCCAATGAGTCCGGATCAATCCAGTCGTCCAAGGCCGTGCCGAATATCTGATTATTGGATACACTGAGATTGGCCTCCTGAGGCGCGCGAACGAGTACTATGACATCATGAATATCCGTATTGCTTCTGTTGCCGAAGTTGATATTCACCGTGGTAGGCTGGCCGCCCAGAATGTTACTGGCTCCCTGAATATCGCTCCATAGCTCCGGCTCCTCACCTTCTATGATGGTAAATGCATCTTCAAGTGTTTGTGAAAGGCTTCCAGGACCGGACAATACGAAATCCCAGGTCCCTGTTGGCTGGTCGGTCAGGTCAAAGCGCACCTCAAGCTCGGTTCCGTTGTCAGTGACTAAAAGGGTCTGGCCCACAATGTCAGGTTGATCTTCCCGGGTAAGCTTAGCGCTAAAGTCTTCGGACAAACTGCTGCCAAAGACTGTGATTGTCGTCTCGCCTAAATTGCCTGCCTGGGTCGGTTGAATTGCCAGTTCACCGGCATCAGGGCAGTCCTGGCCTGCATCTCGAATCGTCCAGTTGTATTGATCGATAAGAGTCTGCCGCGATTGTTCAGATCCGCAGTAGTTGATTCCTTCAGCGCTTAGGAAAACATCAGTTTTTAATGACTGCTCGGACCAGCCTATAAGCGTAGCGTCGTAATTGACTACCGACAATGCGGTTCTGTCGAACATTCCACCCATTATTTCAACGCTCGTTACGTTCCAGCTGCCAAGGCTTTGATCAAAGCTCTCGGCCCCCTCGAACATGCCACTCATTCCCAAAACATTGGAGACATCCCATACGCTAATATCCTGGTTAAATGACTTTGCATCCATAAACATGAAACTCATATCGGTGATGCTGCTGGTGGTCCAACTGATAATACTGCCGTTATTAAAAGACGATGCCCCATCGAACATACCGTTCAGAGCCGTGAGGTTCTGTAGGTTCCATCCGCTGAGGTCCCCATTGAAGGACTCTGCACCGGCGAACATGTTTTCTATGTTTGTCACGCTGGAAACATCCCAGCCGTCGAGATCCTGGTTAAATGCTTTGGCACCATCGAACATGGTATTCATGTTGGTAACACTGCCGGTGTTCCAGTCTCGGATGCTGCCACTGCCGCCGTTGTTGAACGACGAGGCATTGTGGAACATTTCTTCCATATTGGTAACATTTCCCGGATTCCAGTCTCCAATGTCTCCGTTAAAAGACTCTGCATTAAAGAACATCGACTGCATAGTGGTCACACTGGAGACATCCCAGTTACTGAGGTTCTGGTTAAATGAACTGGCGCCAGAAAACATAAAACTCATTCTGGTAACATTCTGTGGATTCCACCCGCTGATGTCTCCATTAAAGGCTTCGGCGTTGCCGAACATACCTGCCATGTTTTCGACGCTGGAGACATCCCAGGTATTGAGGTTCTGGTTAAAAGAGGTCGCACCAGAGAACATCCCACCCATATCTTTTACGTCAACGGGGTTCCAGCCGCTTAGGTCCCCGTTGAACGCCTCAGCACCAGAAAACATGCGTACCATCGTAGTGACACTGGAAACATCCCAGCCATCGAGATCCTGATTGAAAGAGACGGTCTCTCCGAACATCTCTTGCATGTTGATAACATTACCGGTGTCCCAGTTCCGGATACTTCCGCTTCCACCGTTGTTAAACGAGGTGGCGCGTGAAAACATAAAATTCATGGAATCAACTCTGGATACATTCCAGTCGCCAATGTCTTGGTTGAAGCTCTCGGCACCGATAAACATGAAGAACATGTTAGTAACATTGCCCGTGTTCCATGACCCTATGTTCTGGTTGAAGGAAATAGCACCGTTAAACATAGACTCCATCGTTGTCACACTGGAAACGTCCCAGGAACCGATGTTCTGGTTAAAGCTATCCGCGCCGCGAAAAATACTTTCCATATTGGAAACATTCTGCGGGTTCCAGCCACTGAGGTCTCCGTTGAACGAACTGGCCCCCGAAAACATCTCTGCCATGTTTGTTACACCGGAGACGTTCCAATTACTTAGGTTCTGATTGAAGCTCTCTGCTCTCTCAAACATGGAACTCATATCAGTGACGTTCTGGGTATTCCATCCGCTGAGGTCTCCGTTGAACGACTCCGTAACAGCAAACATAAGGGCCATATTATTAACACTGGTTACATCCCAGGAGTCGAGATCCTGATTAAAAGAGTCAGCATCTTCGAACATCCCACGCATGTTGGTCACACTGCCGGTATCCCAGTTCTGAATACTGCCGCTGCCGCCATTGTTGAACGATTCAGCTCCCCGGAACATATTCTCCATATTTGTAACACCGGAAACGTCCCACCCACCTAGGTCTCCGTTGAATAATCTGGCTTCTTCGAACATGGATCGCATACTTGTAACCGCAGAGATGTTTGGTGCGTCTGCGGCAGTGATGTTCAGGTTCGGTGTATCCGTGAAGGCCTCCTCCATGGTCGACCATTGGATATCACCCCACTGCTCTATTACCAGGATCTTCTCCGTTATACGGAAGCCTTGCCCCCCGAACGCAATGCGCGTGAAGTTGCCGCTGATCTCTACACGATAAGCGCCGGGTTCGGGAAACGTAATGGTGTGTTCTCCTGAACCGGTCTCGCTACCCGTATTCGGATTGTCCACCACTACCCAGCTGCCGTCAACTTCTTCTACTTCGGTCCATTCGATGGAGTAATTCTCCCCCTCGCCGGGAATAGTGATCTGGTCGTCGGATGAGAAGCCTATATCTGTCTTCCAGATAGTTATAAAGGGTTCCCCATCCGTTCCGTCCTGAGCCAAGGCCGTTGAATTAAAAGGAGTTGCTATAAATAGCAGTGCAATACCCAGGGAAATAAAAATTAAAAATGAAAACTTGCTAAGAATAGGAGGGAATCGTAATTCCTGCGTATGCATAAACAGTCATCAGTTAATAGTGAATTTTATACGTAGATAATGATAATCCCGGCAGGAGTGTGGAGTTGTACCTGCCGGGAATTATCTGCTCTCTTCATTTCTTAATGGGAAATTCTAAATCGCATCCGAAAAACCATTTATAAAAGCACTCTATATCAAAAAGAAGTAGCTTTTCTTTTTACTATGAATAAACCATCAGTTAAATATCTTTTTATTCAATACTATTAATGTAATGTCAAAAGAGAGGAAAGCATGTAGCAAATAGTGCTACTTTCATGTAATGGATTAGAGTAACATCAGTTGAGGGATGATCTTTTGTCTTTAGATATAGGGTTTGGGAGAGTTACAACTGTATGAGGTGTCAAAGAAAATAGAAGTGAAAAAAAAGATATCTGATGATAATTGAGGATCTAATGAAAAGTTTGTTAACACTCGCTCAGAACACGTTCAAAGTACTTAAAATAGGGCCATTGCTTTTGCAGATCCTTTGATAACATCCCTTTGGGACTCTGCGCCATTAACTACAATAGCTCGATCCCCCAAGGGGCAGGCAGGATGACACGCTCATGGGTTAGACCATGGGCGGCGTGGACAAATCAGTCGTTTTTCAATATCGCTTTGTAATCACGCCGCCCTACGCCTTAGTCAGCTCATTATCATTCTGCCTGCCCCTTGGGGGAATAAAACGGTGGTTTTCCGTTTTGTGCCCCGTGAGGGGTGCCCAGGGCAAAGAATCAGTAAAAGCAACATACTCTGTCTATCATATTGACTGGAATTACCTCCTGAAAGATTCATCTGACTTAACCAGAATGTGCAATGGATTGTTAAATATAACCCACAAATATACCAGTAGAACCATATTTAAAGGACAGACAAAGGACCAATTACAAATTGATGCCTATCAACGCCTCGCATCAAAATGAATACCAGAAGATATTCAGCCTTACAAACTACCTTGTTTTAAAACTTCCATGGGTATAGTGCAGGTCACAATTGTTCCTGACTGATTATCTTCGGAATACTCTTCAATTTCAAATGTGCCGCCAAGCAAATTCATGCGGTGTTTCATAATCCTGAGGCCGTGGCCGTGTGCCTGATGGCCCGACTCTAAGCCTACTCCGTCATCTTTTATTTTAAGTATAAAATGTTCATCCTTTATCGCGGGCACCACTTCAATCCGTTCTGCTTTACCGTGAGTTGCTGCATTTCTGAACGTTTCCTGCACAACATGATAGAGATGAGTGGCAGCCTCAATATTTTTAATGTTGTTTAAAATCTCATCGTTTTTAAGCAGGCATCTCACACCATATGTTTTATACGTTTTTTTCATCACAACACGGAAAGCCTGCACAACTCCTTCATGTTCTATATCTACGGGAATAATATCATGTGCAACATCACGAATACCGGTGATGCATTTGTCTATAATCTCATTGACCTGGTTGGCTTCATCCTCAATCTCTGAATTGTTTTGCTCTATTTTATACTTGATGTCATCAATCAAAATTTTAACGGTTGCCAATAATTGTCCGAAATTATCGTGAAGGTATCCTCCCAAATCCCATCTCTCCATTAGATTGGTATTCAGCAACTCTTCCTGCAGCTCTTCACTATGTTTAATTTCATTTTCTAAATGGTAATTAGCCTCCTGAAGCTCTTTCTGTATCATATTTTGTTCAATACTTCTGCCAAGAATATTTGCAACCACTTGTATAAAGTTAAGTTCATGCTGGGAGAAGGGGCGCTTTTTCTTGCTGTAAAGGGCAAAAATTCCGAACAACCGGGTTGTTCCACGAATGGTAATCATTACACTGCTTGTTGCATCAATATCTTCAAAAAAAGGAGAGATTTTGAAACGTTCCTCATGTTTATAATCAAGTACAGTAACAGGTTTATATCTCTTCAGGGTGTAGCCCAGATCCCATTCTTCTTCGTCTGATATTTCCAGCTCAAGATCTCTGCTTTCGCAACCTGCTTGTTCATAAATTTTTAAAGTGTTGAGCTCCATAGTGAGTCTGAAAATAGTTGCACACGTTAGATTCAGCTGTGCACAGGTTTGCTGAATCGCTCTGTGTACAATCAATTTCAGGTCTTCCTGTTCAAGAGCATAAACTCCCAGTGTAGCCAATGATTCCTGAAACGACTGTTCCTTTATGGTTTTCCGGGCTTCTCTCAACTCGGTAAATTCTGTAAAGCTGACAACTACACCATCAATTTTATCCTCTGAAGACAGATAGGGCTCCAACCGCATGATGTACCATCGGTCGTCATTGGTTTTCACAACTCTTTTTGTTTTATCAATATTATTTAAAACGTTTTCGATATCATCCTGCAGCCCTTCATATTCCAGGGAGTCGGAAATATGCTTCAGCGGCCTGCCTTTATCGGATTCAATGAGGCTGAAGATATCTGTTGCTGCGGTGGTAAAACGCTTGATGCATAAATCACGGTCAACAAAAATGATACCCACTTCTGTGGCTTCCATCAGGTTCTCAAGATCGCTGTGGGCACGGCTTAGTTCTTCAATCTTGTTTTCAAGCTGCTCATTTGTCGTTTTTAACTCTTCATTAACAGATTGCAGCTCTTCCTGGCTGGTTTCCAGCTCTTCGGCAGTAGATTGAAGCTCTTCATTCATAGACTGAAGTTCCTCATTCGATGCTCTGAGTTCTTCGTTTGAGGTTTCGTACTCTTCTATCGAGAGCTGAAGCTGCTCCTTGGTATATTCCAGCTCTTTCTCGAGCGAGGCAATAATATCATCTTTCTTTTCCGGAGTGTCTCTTTCAGATACTTTTGAGCCGGATTCTGCCTTTTCCTCCTGTTCAGAAATCTCTTTGAAAATGACCTGAATGAGTCCTTCCGGAAAATCCTTGTTAGAGAATCGTCTGACAGATAATTCAATTTTTTTTGAGTCATCGTCGTAGCTTATCCGATCTTTTTTAAGTGGCGGCCGTGACTCTTCATTTTTTAACTGAAACAGCAAGCTTCTGAGGTTCTGGCGAATCTCAGGCTTAACCATATCTAAGATATTATTGCTGGGTTCACCTCCCGAATATTTCAGGTATCTGTCAATGCCGTCTGTAGAGTGCACGACATCATAATCATCGGTAATAAGCGTGCTTTGAGGAGCATAGTGCCTGACAAGCATGCTCCAGTGCAGTTTTTCAAGATTTGTTTGACGATTTTTATTGCTATTCTGATAGCGGGAAATGGGACTGCTTTTAAAAAGAAGCGGCAAGTCGGGCAGGGTGGTTCTCGACGAGGAGCTATTTTTTTGACGGTATATCCGGTTTTTCTTGCTAACCGGAGCAAAAAGATTTTCGATTCCAAGCCTGGCATCTGATTTCCCCAAAAAAAGCCAGCCGCTGTTGCGCAACGCATAGTGAAACAGGTTAAACACTTCTGATTGCAAATCACTGTTAATATAGATCAGCAGATTTCGGCAGGTTATTAAATCGATGCGTGAAAAAGGGGGATTTCTCAGAAGATCGTGAGAGGCAAAAAGAACCTTTTCTCTCAGTTTTTCTTTTACTACATACGCTTCATCGATCTCTTTAAAAAAACGATTTATTCTGTCTTGTGTAATATCATTTTTGATGGACTTGGGATATTGTCCGGATCGGGCTTTATTAAGAGCTTTTTTATCAACATCCGTAGCAAAAATCTGTATTTCGGGTCGTTCATCCAGTGTTGAAGCGTATTCCTCTGCTAAAATAGCAACTGAGTAGGCTTCTTCGCCGGTGGCGCATCCGGGAACCCAGATTCGTATCTGTTCATCAGACTTTTTGTCTTCAAACAGCTTGGGAATTACCTTTTTTTCAAAAGCTTTAAATGCTTCACTATCACGGAAAAAGTGGGTTACACTGATTAGCAGATCTTCATGAAGTTTGTCAATTTCTTCAGGATTTTCATCAATATAATCGAGGTACTCGCTGAGTGTTTTAACTCTGCTCACCCGCATTCTCCGGTCTATACGCCTCAGAACGGTTGACTGACGATAGTTGCTGAAATCCTGCTGATTTCTGTTTCTGATTTTTTTAAAAATTTCAGAAAGAATTTTTTTCGCTTCCCCTGTATCCAGTAGTTCACCAGCCTTCTCCGAAACTTGAACGTCGTTAAGAGTATCGCGATACCGTAACAGCTCTTTCACAATCTCTTCGACAGGAAGCACTTTATCCACGGCACCTGATTGAATTGCACTTTTAGGCATAGAGCTGTGTTCTGCTTCATCAGGATCCTGG
Organism: Rhodohalobacter sp. 8-1; assembly: GCF_038150125.1. Lineage (NCBI taxonomy): Bacteria > Pseudomonadati > Balneolota > Balneolia > Balneolales > Balneolaceae > Rhodohalobacter > Rhodohalobacter sp. 8-1. The sequence continues at coordinate 253,886 of NZ_JBBVMF010000007.1, forward strand.
GCAATCGTAATTCCGCCTTCTCTTTTGATGATTTTCATTCCCGTTACTCCATCACTCCCCGCTCCTGACAATATGATTCCGGCAGAGTGTTTTTGCTTTTTCCGGGCTAATGTTCTGAACAAAAGGTCGATGCTGTCAACCCCGTGTTCTTTTTCCGGATCGGACAGTGCAAGATGGTCGTTTTCCACCGACAGTAATTTGTCGGGCGGAATAACATAAATATGATCGCTTTCAATAAGCGTTTTTTCCTGTACCTGCTGTATGTCCAGCGAGGTTTCTCGCTGTAGTATTTCAGTTAGTCTGCTCTCTTTGTTAGGCGACAGATGAAGAACAACAATAAAAGCCATGCCGGTCTCCTCCGGCAGGGAATGAAAAAAGGCCTTTAACGGATCAAGTCCGCCGGCTGAGTCTGTTGCACAACTCAAAATAGGTAGAACGGACGATTTGTTCTAATTATCCAG